>DAIDIA010000099.1 GCA_027459565.1 Acidimicrobiaceae bacterium
GAAGAGGTGCTGCAGCTCGCGGTGGAGTCGGTGACCTGCAGGTGGTGCGGTCGGGCCAATGCCATTGAGGTCATCGATGACGCAATCGCCGCCACTCCGTCAGCAGATCCCTCACTCTCCTCAGGCACAAAGGTCGACTGATACATCCCGTGGTCAAGATGGCCCCCATACCAATGCCAACTCGAGTACCTCGGTGCGAGTGGAGGAGCGTGCGGAAATGGGCGAGAAGACGCTTAGTGTCAGCTGCGGCGATTGCGTGTTCGACGGGACAGACACCTGCAAGGACTGCGTCGTCACGTTCTTGCTGGATCGTGAGCCACAGGATGCGGTCATATTCGACGCCTCGGTCGCGAGAGCGGTCCGCCTTCTCAATGATGCCGGACTTGTTCCTGCGTTGCGTCACCGGCGACGTGTCGGCTAGTTCCCGAGGTGAGATGTTCGCTGGTCGATCCTGATGACCCATTTACTCGTGACGAACGATTTCCCCCCAAAGATCGGCGGAATCCAGTCGTATCTTCATGAACTCTGGCGGAGACTTCCCCCCGGACGCTTTGGCGTGCTCACCATCGCAGGGGAGGGGGACGTGGCGTTTGACGAGACCCAGGGCTATCCAATCCGGAGGCTCCCGGTCAAGATGCTCCTTCCAACGCCGAAGACCGCTCGCGCCATCAACCGTTTTGCACGCGAGATCGGGGCGACACACGTTGTCCTCGACCCTGTCCTCCCGATCGGATTGATCGGCCCCTGGCTTGAATGTTCCTATTCTCTGGTCGCGCACGGCGCAGAGGTTGCGATCCCGGGTCGCATTCCGGTCTCGCGCCAGTTGATGCATCGGGCAATCGCACGCGCGGAACTCGTCATCGCAGCCGGACGGTATCCGGCGCGAGAGATCCAGGCGATCGCGGGCCCGAGGACGCCGCGGCTCGTGTCGATACCGCCCGGTGTCGATGTCGCGCGTTTTCATCCACTCAGCGCGGATGAGCGGGAGGGTGCGCGTCGACGGTTTGGCATCGCGAGTGACGCGCTTTGCGTGGTCAGCGTCAGCAGGCTCGTTCCGAGAAAGGGAATGGACGTACTGATCAAAGCGGCGAGGGAGCTTCGATCGCGTTACGAGAGTCTTGAGGTACTGATTGGTGGTACCGGCCGCGATGAGGAGCGCCTTGCGCGGTTGATTGAGAGATCCGGTGCGCCGGTGCGCCTCCTCGGGCGCGTCGCTGACGACGATCTTGCGCCTCTGCTGGGTTGCGCCGACATTGCGGCGATGATCTGTCGCAATCGATGGTTTGGCCTCGAGCAGGAGGGTTTTGGCATTGTCTTTCTCGAAGCCGCAGCGGTTGGCATCCCGACGATTGCGGGTGACAGTGGAGGCGCCAGCGATGCGGTGGTGAACCGTGAGACCGGAATCGTTGTCATGGATCCGCGGTCGGTCGCCGAGACAAAGAGGTCGCTCGACACCCTTCTCGGTGACGCGACCGTCCGGACGCGCATGGGAAGCGCCGGACGGACTCGACTTGAGCGCCATTACAACTACGACCAGCTGGCGCGTGAACTTGATGGTGCGCTTCTCGCCTGTGAGCGGGCCTGAACAAACCGAGCGATCTCGCTGGTACTCCGGTATCGGTGCGGGGCGTCCGATACATTGGGTTTGAGCAATCGGTACAGGCCCACATCGGGGGAGTGAGCAGTGGAACGTACGTCGGTAGACATGGTGATGAATGCCTCACCAAAGCGCTGCTTCATGGTCGCGTCCGACTTCGAGCGTTATCCCGAGTGGCTTCCCGAGGTTCAACAGGTCGTGGTACTCGAGCGCGATGAGGCCGGTCGGCCGTGTGTCGTCGCATTCCAGGTCGGCGCGTTTGGCAGAAGCGCCAACTACATCCTGAATTACGACTTCAAGGAGGCTCCGGACGCCTTCTCCTGGAGCCAGCGCGAGGGCGACATCACCTACGCGCTCGATGGCACCTATCGCTTTGGCGAGACGGGTGATCAGACGACGACCGTGCACTACGAGCTCAGCGTCGGGCTTCGCATTCCCATTCCCGGATTTGTGAGACGCCGCGCTGAGGGGTTAATTGTCGATGCAGCGCTGCGTGACCTCAAGGCGCGCGTCGAGTCCCTCGCGAGCTGAACTCGGGCCAACGTCCGTGTCGTCCTGGCGATCTCGCATGAAGATTCCGGTTTGACGTCGATGCGCATCGGAACGATCCTTCCGACCTTTCGCGAGACGTTCGATGAGGCAAAGGATGCTCTCCTCGCGGTGCGGGCACATTCGATCGATTGTGCGTTTGTCTACGACCATTTCTGGCCGATGTTTCATCCGGAGCTTCCCGCGATTGCGGCATTTCCAGCGCTTGGTGCGCTGAGCGTGCATGCGGGTCCCGTCTCGCTCGGCACGTTGGTCGCGCGTGTCGGCGTCGTCGATCCCGAGGTGCTCGTGCGCGAGGTGCTGACTGCCAACGCGCTCAACGGCGGACATTTCATCGCGGGGATCGGTACCGCCGACAAAAAGGGAGCCGCCGAGTACCTTGCCTATGGTCTTGGCTTCAAAGACGCCGGTTCGCGGCGAGCCGAGCTCGGTTATGTCGCCCGGAGATTGATCGATAGCGGCATCGAGGTGTGGATCGGAGGTGGGCGAAAAGAGACCAATGACCTCGCCCGCGAGATCGGGGCGACGCTCAATCTGTGGGGTGCGACTCCGGAACGCATCGAGAACGAGTCACGACTTGGAGCGGTGTCGTGGGCGGGGAACCTCCCCGAGGACCCGATCCTCGCACGGCAACTCGTCACCGAACTTGAGCGGGCGGGCGCCACCCATGCGGTGTTCGCGTGGCCGGGCACGATCGACCGTCTCGTCGACGCCGCCGGCGCTCGCGAAGCCGGTTCGCGAGGCCCCCTCCGCATGCCCTGACGGGCTACGGCATGTTCCGGTAACCTTCGCAGATGGATTTTCGGCGAATCAATGGACTTCCGCCCTATGTCTTTGCACAGGTGGACGCGCTCAAACTCGCCGCGCGCCGCGCCGGTGACGATGTGATCGATCTGGGATTTGGAAACCCGGACATTCCCTCACCGGAGATTGCGGTCGACAAGCTCTGCGAGGCGGCGCACAACCCTCGCAATCACCGTTATTCGTCCTCGCGGGGACTCCCCAAACTCCGACAGGCGGTCGCCGATCTCTACCTGCGCAAGTTCGACGTCTCCCTCGACCCCGATACGCAGATCGTCACGACGATTGGCGCCAAGGAGGGTCTCTCGCACCTGATGTGGGTCCTCGTCGGACCCGGCGATACGGCGCTCGTACCGTCGCCCTCATATCCGATCCATATCTACGCACCGCTCTTCGCCGGTGCCGACATCCGCATGGTGAGGCTCGAAGGGCTCGGCACCAACGAGGTCGACGCCGGCGAGGCGTTCTTCGCGAACCTCATGGAGGCCTGGGAGTCGGCGTTTCCAAAGCCGCGCGTCGTGATCTTCTCGTTCCCGCACAATCCGACGACCGCGTGCATCGACATCGCCACGATGACGCGGATTGTGGAGTTCGCGCGCGAGCGGAACGTCGTGCTCGTCCACGACTTTGCGTACTCGGACACCTCGTTCGATGGCTATCGACCGCCGTCGATCCTCGAGGTCGAGGGGGCCGCAGACGTTGCCGTCGAGCTCTATACGCTCACCAAATCGTTCTCGATGGCCGGATGGCGCGTTGCCTTCCTCGTTGGCAACGCCGAGGTGGTCGCCGCGCTCGCCAAGCTCAAGAGCTATCTCGATTACGGCACCTTCCAGCCGATCCAGATCGCGGCGACCGTCGTGATGAACGAGGCGGCCGACTATCCGATCGAGGTCAACGAGATCTACCGGCGTCGACGCGATGCGCTTTGTGAGGGACTCCATCGGATCGGCTGGGAGGTCGACAAGCCCAAGGGCACGATGTTCGTCTGGTCGCGGATTCCCGAGCCCTACCGTGAGCTCGGATCGCTCGAGTTCGCGAAGCTGCTCGTCGCCGAGGCGAAGGTCGCCACCTCCCCGGGGGTCGGCTTTGGAAACGGGGGAGAGGGGTTCGTCCGTTTCGCGCTGATCGAGAACGAACAGCGCATCGCCCAGGGCATCCGCTCGATTCGAAGGGCGCTTCCCAAGCTCGGTTGATGGCCCAGGTGCGCAAGATCGCGCGGATGGACGGCTTCAAACGAAAGTGTCGTGACACGAGATTGCCCGCCCCTCGCCCCGGGGTGATCACCGGTTGACCAGAGGGTTCGCGCTGCTTTCTCCCTGACCGGTCGACGCCCGGGTCCGTGTTCGGGGTACCGGCACACCGCGATACGCCTCGGTAACGCAACTTTCATATTCCACCGTAGAAAATTCATTGACACACGCGTAACTACAGTGATGTAATGACTACCTATCTTGTAGGGAAATGAAGTTCAACCACAACATATTGTGTTTCGTGGGGCAATTCCGGCTCTCGGTGCGGTAGCGGCAGGAACGGCGTCCAGGGTCATCTTGGGGGGCTCGAATGCGCTGGCAGGGCGTTGACATTCGGCGGTAATGATGGTTGTGGGCACGTCCCAGAAGGAGCGGCAAATGGCAATAATTGGAGCACGCACAGATCTCGGTCTCCGAAGGCACTTCACCACCGGGGAGCAGCATCCCTACGACGGCGTGGTCTGGGAGCGGCGCGACTCGCGCATCTCGGACTATCGGACCGGGGAGATCGCCTTCGAGCAGCTCGGTGTCGAGGTTCCGATGACCTGGAGCATGAACGCGACCAACATCCTCGCCCAGAAGTACTTCCGCGGCACCGTGGGGCATGCGGAGCGCGAGACCTCGCTGCGCCAGGTGATCGACCGGGTTGCGGACACGATCACATCGTGGGGTGTAAAGGACGGCTACTTCGTCGACGAGGCCGAGGCCAAGCTGTTCAACGACGAACTCAAGTACCTCATCTTGCACCAGCGTGCCGCATTCAACTCTCCGGTCTGGTTCAACATCGGCGTAAGGAACGTCCCCCAGCAGGCCTCGGCCTGCTTCATCCTCGCGGTCGAAGATTCGATGTCCTCGATTCTCAACTGGTATGTCGAGGAGGGAACGATCTTCAAGGGCGGCTCCGGATCCGGAGTCAACCTTTCGCGGATCCGCGGGTCGAAGGAGCTGCTCAATGGCGGAGGCACCGCCTCAGGGCCCGTGAGCTTCATGCGCGGCGCCGATGCGTCGGCGGGAACGATCAAGTCCGGTGGCAAGACGCGTCGCGCCGCGAAGATGGTCATCCTCGATGTCGACCATCCCGACGTGCGCGAGTTCATCTGGTGCAAGGCGCGCGAGGAGAAGAAGGCGCGCGCGCTGTCGGCTGCGGGATTCGACATGGACCTCGATGGAAAGGACAGCCACTCGATCCAGTACCAGAACGCGAACAACTCGGTTCGCGTGACCGACGAGTTCATGGAGGCCGTAGAGGCTGACCGCGATTGGAATCTGATCGGCCGTACGGATGGAGAGGTCATCGAGACCGTGCGTGCGCGCGAGCTGTTCCGCGAGATTGCGGAGGCAGCATGGGAGTGCGCAGACCCGGGTCTGCAGTATGACACGACGATCAACCGGTGGCACACCGCTCCGAACACGGACCGGATCAACGGTTCGAATCCCTGTAGCGAGTACTTCCACCTCGACAACTCCGCGTGCAACCTGTCGAGTCTCAACCTGCTTACCTTCTTGGACGATGAGGGGAACTTCGACACCGAGGGCTTCAAGGCTGCGGTCCAGATCATGTTCACGGCGCAGGAGATCCTCGTCGGCAATGCCGACTATCCGACCGAGAAGATCGGGGAGACGACGCGGGCTTTTCGCGAGATCGGCCTTGGCTACGCGAACCTCGGAGCCATGTTGATGGCACTCGGACTTCCGTATGACTCCGAGGAGGGTCGGGCGATATCAGCCGGAGTGACCGCGTTGATGACGGGTGAGGCCTACGCGACATCCGCGCGCATCGCCTCGCGCATGGGTCCCTTCTCAGGCTTCCATGTCAACGCGGAGCCGATGATCAACGTCTTGAAGATGCATCGAGCCGCCGTCGCTGAGATCGACGAGGAGCTCGTTCCAACGGATCTGTTGATGGCAGCGCAGGAGTCGTGGGACATCGCGGTGGAGCTCGCGGAGATCTATGGAGTGCGCAACTCCCAGGCGAGCGTGCTCGCTCCGACGGGAACGATCTCGTTCCTGATGGACTGTGACACTACCGGGGTGGAGCCTGACCTCGGGCTCGTCAAGACCAAGAAGCTCGTCGGTGGCGGCACGATGTCGATCGTGAACCAGACCGTGCCACGTGCACTGCGTCGCCTTGGCTATGACAGCGATGAAGTCGCGAGCATTGTGGCCTATATCGATGAGCACAAGTCAATTATCGGTTCGTCGATCAAGCCTGAGCATCTTCCGGTCTTTGCCTGTTCGATGGGTGACAATTTCATTCATTACTTGGGTCACGTGAAGATGCTGAGCGCAGTCCAGCCATTCATCTCCGGCGGGATCTCGAAGACGGTGAACATGCCGCCAGAGGTCACGGTCGAGGAGGTTGAGCAGCTGCATATCGACGCGTGGAAGATGGGCATCAAGGCAGTGGCGATCTACCGCGATAACTCCAAGGTCGGCCAGCCGCTGTCGATGACCAAGACCGCGGGCCAGGAGGCCGAAGATCTCGCAGGCGCCCCTGGATCGCGCGTGCTCGAGGAGCGCATCAGTGCACTCGAGAGCGAACTCGCGATGCACCAAAGCGCACCCGCGGCGACCTCCCGGACGAGACTGCCGCGGCGTCGACGCTCGAATACCTTCTCTTTCCGTGTCGCGGACTGCGAGGGTTACGTCACTGTCGGTGAATATGACGACGGACGACCGGGCGAGGTCTTCTTCAAGGTATCGAAGCAGGGATCGACGCTCTCAGGGGTGATGGACGCCTTTGCGATCTCGGTCAGTCTTGGACTCCAGCACGGAGTGCCGCTCTCGACGTTCGTGCACAAGTACACCAACATGCGCTTCGAGCCTGCGGGCATCACCGACGATGCCGAGCTGCGTCTTGCTTCGAGTCTTGTCGACTACATCTTCCGACGGCTCGCGCTCGATTACCTCTCGCTTGACGAGCGCATCGATCTCGGTATTTTGTCAACCGGCGAGCGGACTCAGCCGACGTTGCCCGGGTTGGAGGATCTTGAGATTGAGACGGCTGTGCGCGACGAGCATCAGCGATATGGAGTAGGCGGCGACTCCACAGCCGGAGGCGTCAGCGCCGAGATCGTGCTCCCACAGAGCAGCGATGCGCCGTTCTGCTATGCGTGTGGCAACGTCATGCAGCGAGCGGGATCGTGCTACGTCTGTCCGTCGTGTGGTTCGACGAGCGGCTGTAGCTAGGTCCCGCTAGCCGGATCGAGCCTTCTTGGGCGCGCCCGGGTCGGAGATCCGGTTCAACACCCTGTTCAAAGCTGGCGTGAACGTATCTCCCCTTGGCCTCTGGCCGGGGGAGATACGTGTCTTCCCGGTTCCGAAGGCGCACGTGGAAGGTCGTGGGATGTGGGACCTTTCGGGGCACTGTTCCCGGACGAGGGCATTGAGCTCGCGAACGCAACGACGGTGGGGCTTGAACGGCAACGGGCGGTTGACTGAGCGATGCGTTCTCTCGCGCATTGATCGTTCGTCACGGATACGCGTCGCACCACCCCGTAAGGGGTCCGGTGCTCGTGGTCGGGTTCTTCGCGCGGACGACCCTGTCTCATCGCTATCGATGCAATGGTGATCCGTGGTTCCTGGAGAAGCAGTTCCATTCACGTTGCCCTTTGCTCTCTGGCCAACACAGATCCGCAGCGCGAGTCACGGGATCTCTCCTTCGCAACGTTGCCGTTGGTTCGGGCGGAGATCAGATCACTGAGATGGGAGACGTGCTTTTGAGGGCTCGATTCGGAGCCGCAGCGGGTGCCCTCTATTGGATCGCACCTTGTCGGGCGTCATCTGGCGAGTTCTTCTGTGCGCTGGCGAACGGATCTGGATAGATCGCGCTGAAAGCAGTGCCGCCCGCGAATGTCAAGATGAAATTTCGATCGCGTGTCATCTGTCACCCCCGGTTGCGATGCAGTGGTTTCATCTGGGATCAACTCAGCGCCATGTGCGCGTACCGCGAAGGGTTTCTTGGATGCGTGCTTCTCTCGCGTCGTGGAGCGAAAGGAGATGTAAGGGTCAGATGAAGGAGCGGCGTTGTAATGGTTAATCGTATTGCAGAAATGTGAATTTGAGGCACCATTTTTCGCTGCGCCAATAGGGTGTTGCGGGTGCACTACCCAACGGCACCCCTTTTCTTTAGAGTGGGCTCTTACATTTTTCGAGCCGGCAATTTGATGCGGAGCGATTGCGCAGGCGGGTCGGGCGCGATCGATAGAAAATCACGGAGGTGTGCCCTTCAATGAAGGTCAAACCAGCAGCAACAAGGATTGTCGCGTCGGTCACTGCTGGCATCCTCGTGTTCGTCTTTGAGATCTTTGTTCCAACCTCCGCTTCGATGCACTTTGTCATTGCGATCTTGGTCTTTGAGGCATGGCTTCTCTCTGAGCTCTTTATCGAGGTTGCAATACGCGAGGCATCGACAGATCTCTCGATTCAGGAACTCCGGAAGCTCTTGAGCGAGAAGATTCCCAACCTCGAGGCTCTCCGGGTCCTTGCAACGCATGAGGAGGCAGATCTCTATCTGGCAGGGGCGCTGACCGAGGCATCGTTCGTGAGGAACACCAGGATTCCAACGGGCATGAGCAGCGATGATTTTTGTCAAAAACGTTCTGACGATGCATTTCGAAGTGCGATACCCGAATTTCTCGCCGACAAGAACTGCATCTTGCGCGAGTTGATCGCGGACTATCCCCCTCTCGTTGAGGACTCAAGGCAGATCCAGTCCGGGGCCGCGGGACTCTACGAATTCTGTACGTGGCGCAATCCCCCCGCGCTGTTCATGAACTTTGTCATTATCGAATTTAAAGACACCGCTCGACTTCCCGAGGTGATTGTCGGCTGGGCAGTAGCGGCGGGTCTCGCGTTCGACACCCACTCATTCATTCTCACTGAGCCAAGCGTGCACAAGTTCTACTCCGGATTGTTTGAAGCGCTCTGGAACAGTGGATTTCATGGCACAGGAGAGATCGGTGCCCCCGGACACGAGTCCGAGCAGTCAATGCACGGCATTAGTACCTCGAGGTCCTGAGAACTCGAGGCGCGCATCGTCGAGATTCCCGTCGATGCGCGGCCTCGAGAAATTATTTCCACTCGGGCGCGACGACTCTGGTAGGGTGGTGACGCCTCGGGTTGATGCCTTCCCCTAGGTGGGCTGCTCTGAAATCGGGTAAGCCGGGCCCTCTGGGCTGAGGCAAGATAGCTGTGAGCTCATGTCCGATCGGACGAATTTCGGCAGTTCTGTTCCAGACCGCGCACCTTCCCGCTTTGGGCCTCGGCTCCAGAATGGTCTGCGGTTCAATCCCACACTCCGCACCGCGTGGCAGGTCGTCCATCTCGATGGCACCGATCCAGAGGTCGGGGATGATCCGTCACCGGCACCAGTCGTGCCAGAGCCCGTTCCATCGGAACCGGACATCTCTCCAGCGGATCCGGACAACCATCCGACCAGCGCGCGGACTCCTGAGGGTGAGGCGTCATGAACGGTCCGCACAAGTTGTTCTTGATGAAATTTGGCGCGGTTCCCCTTGCGGCGGCACTCGTCTTGTCGGCTGGTGTTGGAGTTGCCGTTTCGGCGGCGATCACGCCGCCGACGGTCTCTACCGGTCACGTGAAATCAGTCTTTCCGACATCCGCTGTTGCCACCGGCACCATCAATCCCAATGGCGGCGCGACCACGTGGTACTTCGAATACGGATTGACCACGAGTGGAGGCTTCGCATCCAAGACCGTGACCGCGAACGCGGGTTCGGGTACCTCGGATGTCAAGGTGACCGGCACAATGACCGGTCTTGCCCCTGCGACGAGCTACAGCTACCGGATTGTCGCGTCCAACAGCGGCGGCACCACGTCGGGTGGGGTCGGTATCTTCAATACGACCGCCGCGCCTGCGGTGATCACTGGAGCAGCGAGCTACGTCACCGCCGCCTCCGCGACACTCGATGCGATTGTCAATCCCGAGGCGCTCGCGACGAGCTGGTACTTCCAATATGGTCTGACGGTCGGCTATGGCTCCAAGACTCCGACAAAGCAGATGGCGGCCAATCTCGGTGACACCGCCGTCAGCGCGGGAATCTCTGGTCTCAAGGCGAAGACGACCTATCACTTCCGCGTCGTTGCGAAGAGCAACGCCGGCACCAGCTACGGTGTCGATTTCCTCTTCACGACAGGGCTTTCGGTGACTCTCAACAGCTCAGTGTCAAAGGTCATCTACGGTGATTTTGCGACACTCTCCGGAGCGCTTTCGAGTGGAAAGTCCGGAGTCCAGGTCACCATCATGAGTCAGCCGTTCAACCACCTTGCCGCATCGGCCGTTGCGTCAGTGACCAGTGCGAACGGCGGAACCTGGAGCTACACGG
>DAIDIA010000100.1 GCA_027459565.1 Acidimicrobiaceae bacterium
ACCTTGGTTCAGAATCGAATGGGAACGCACCATTCAACAGCTGTGCCAGAGGGTACACGGCCCTCCACCTTGAATGTCCCGCCAAGGGCGGTCGCCCTTGCCATCATGTTGCGCAAACCGTTTCCCGCAGGCGCGCCGGGCGAAAGTCCGGATCCATCGTCAGCGACGAGAGCCGTGAGCCAACCATTGTCAACGACGACACTCACCTCTGCCGCACTCGCATGCGCATGTCGAGCGATATTGGACAGCGTCTCACTGAGAACGAAGAACAGGTGAACGGCAATGTCATCAGGAATTGCCATTTCAACAGGCCCGCGAAATTCGATCTTTGGGACAAAACCGAGCTCCAATGCAAAGCGGTCGACAAGGCGAAACAGATCCTCGCGGAGGCCCTGAATCTCGCGGGTACGAATGGGCAATCGGAAGATCGTGTTGCGGATATCCCGTATGACCTCATCAAGATGATCCACGGCGATGTCGATTCGTTGACCGAGCTGGCCAGTCGCCTCGGGGCGAACCGCCTGAAGGGACATTCCGACGGCAAACAGCTGCTGAATGACCGTATCGTGCAGATCTCTCGCGATGCGTTCGTCTTCCTCAATGAGAGTCAGGCGATTGAATTCGGCGCGCTCTTCGCCAAGTCTGATCGCTGCCGCGGTCGCCCCCGCAAAGATCTCCGCCAGGGCGACGTCAAGTGGATCAAAGGGCGCGCCGTGTCGCGATCGGGCAATTACCAACACGCCGAGTTTCCGATTGTCTGAGACGAGCGGAAGATACACGCTCGATCCAAGATTCATCTTTATGACCTGTGCGGGAATATTGTCAGCCAGAGAAAGCTGGGCAATGACCTCCGGAACACCGGATTTCATCACCATCGCAGATCTGCTCGTATCCATTGAGAGCTCAAGTCCAATCAGCGAGGCGGTTCCGGGTCCGTCAGCAGCGCAGATCACCAACTGACCGGAGTCGCTGGGTACCACCACCCAACTCGAGGTTGCCTCGGCGAGGGTTCGCGACTGTTCCGCGAAATATTGGAGCACCTCATCCGTGGGTGACCCATTGAGGAGCCGCTGGGTTATCTCGCTCACCGCTCGTAGACGATCCATCTGCCGTTGTAGCTCGCGTGCATCGCGAACGAATGCCACGACGTAGAGTGAGTCCTCAAACACCATCGACCTCAGTGCGATATCGACCTTGAACGTCTGACCATCGCGATGCAGTCCCTCCAGAACGAGACCGGTGCCAAGCTGGCGATCATGCGGATCTGCAAGAAATTTATCCACATGAGACGCATGGAGCTTCCGCTTGTTCAGCGGTACGAGCATCCCAATATCCTGACCAATCACTTCGTCCGGTCGATATCCAAAGAGAAACGAAACCACCGGATTGGTGAAGACGACCTTGCCATCCGAATCGACGACGATTATGGCATCGGAACAGCCAGCGGTAACTACCTCAAGAAGCCGCTCTGGAAATCGCGCTTCGATTGTCAACCGTGACACCACCTAACCATGAAGTCGTCCCTCGATCACCCAATCTCTGACTACTCCGAAAGACTAGCGACGGAAGAGAACCTGATCTCATCTGGTTGAAATATGCCCTCTGCGCGTCCCGATCGGTGCGATGCGTCAACAACGACGGGGATTCAACGACGGTTCCTCCGAGACAAAGACACTTGAATCGCACCGAATCGCGCCGAAGCTTCCGGGAGATCCGAGAACGTGAGTTCATTGTCGTGCTCGTCGAACAAGGACTCGTTGACATCGAACCAGAGCGGATTCTCGAAGTTCACGGTGCAAAGCCGGGAGACCTCGAGGATGCAAAGGGTAATTGTCCTCTAGCCACCGACCGCATTGAAGTCGATCACTGGAGCTGATGCCACACCGAATCGTGATTCTTGGAGCCGGTACAGGAGGGACGCTGGTTGCGAACCGCCTGCGACGCGTCTATTCGCCTACTCAGGCCGAGATCACGGTGATCGACGAAGTCGCTGTTCATATCTACCAACCCGGCCTCCTCTTTGTCCCCTTCGGACTCACAGATGTCAAGAAGATCTCCCGCTCGACGACCGGCCGTCTCCGCGCCGGGATCTCCTTCATCAAGAGCGCGGTCAGTTTTGTCGATGTCGAAGCAAACTCGCTCGTGCTCGAAAACGGCCAGGTCGAGCCTTACGACCTGCTCGTTGTCGCAACAGGAGCCGTGCTGGTTCCCGAGGAGACCGAAGGTCTCCCGGGAGCAGCCTGGAACAAGAGCGTATTCACCTTCTACCAGCCAGAGAGCGCCTCCGCTCTCTGGCGAGCTCTCGCTGGCTTCGGCGGCGGCACGATTGTGATGAACGTCATCGACAATCCAATCAAGTGTCCGGTGTCACCTCTCGAATTCTGTTTTCTCGCAGACTGGTATTTCCAACAACGAGGTTTGCGAGAGAGCGTCAGGATCATCTACGCAACTCCACTTGACGGAGCATTCACGACACCAATTGCGTCGAGAGCGCTCGCCGGGATGTTCGAAGAAAAGGGGATTGAACTCGTTTCGGAGTTCAATACCGGCGAGGTGGATGGGGGGGCGTGCAGACTCAAATCGTATGACGGGCGAGAGATTGCATTTGACCTCGCGGTCGTCGTACCTCTCCACGAAGGGGCAGCATTTGTCGGTCGCTCCCCCGGTCTTGGTGACGAATTCAATTTTGTGCGCTGCGACAGGAGCACACTTCAATCACTTCGTAGTCCAAACATCTTCGCCATTGGCGACGCGACCGACCTTCCGGCATCCAAGGCTGGATCGGTCACTCACTTTGAGGGCGAGGTACTGGTTGAGAACGCCCGTCAGTTCCTCGCGCACCAACCGCTTCAAGGGAGCTTCGATGGGCACTCAAACTGCTTCATCGAAAGCGGTTTCAACAAGGCTCTTCTCATCGACTTCAACTACGATACCGAGCCACTTCCCGGGCACTTTCCCTTTGCCGTCGGCCTTCCGTTGCTCACGGAGTCGCGCTTGAACCACCTCGGAAAACTGCTGTTCCAGTGGATCTACTGGAACATTATTCTGCCCGGCCGAAACCTCCCCGGGCTTGGATCTGCAATGCCTAAACGGGGAAAACACGCTCAAGGGACTCGCACACGATGATGTCGGGCCACCATCTCCGATGGGGCGGCGAACGCATGTGGAGGACATGAAGATGCCTACCGCAACCTATGCCGGACGCACGGTCGAAATCAATGAGGAAGGATTCTTCGAGCACCCAGACGAGTGGAACAAAGATATGGTTCCCGAAATTGCCCGAGACGCCGGAGTCGGAGAGCTTACGGACCAACACTGGCGCGTAATCAACTTCATGCGCTCAGAGTATGAACACAAGGGAGCAGGTCCAACGGTGCGAATGCTCGGAAAGACCTCGGGAGTCTCGATCAAAGAGCTCTATCAACTCTTTCCCAAAGGTCCAGCCAAACTCGCGGCACGGATCGCGGGAATTCCAAAGCCCCGAGGATGCATCTGAATTGAGCAGTCACTCCCTCCATGCTCTACCGAAACACGAAAGGAGGACCAAAACATGGGTGACAAAATTGAAAAGGTCTCGATAATCGTCTCCAAGGGTTCACTCGAGGGAATCTATCCGGCATTGATCATGGCAAATGGCGCCCGCGCGGAAAGAATAGATGCCAATCTGTTCTTTACATTTTTCGGACTCGATGCAATCCATCGTGCGCGCCATGAGCACATCAAGCTTGCGACCGTGGGGAATCCTGGGCTCCATCTTGCATCTCTGGCGGGAGTCATACCCGGAATGTCCTCGGTCATGACGCAATATCTCGAGCGAAAGATGGAAAAACTTGATATTCCCTCAATCCCCGAGTTCATCGAGATGATCGCTGATTCCGGCGTAGGTCTCTATGGCTGCAAGGCCTCTTGTGACCTTTTTGAATTGACCAAGGGCGACCTCATCGATCAGGTGGAAGATATCATTACTGTCGGAGAGTTCTACGAGCTTGCAGCGGGCGGCGAGATCATCTTCACCTGAAATCCGGTCGAAGCTCTGGTCTCCGAGGCGCCCGCACGCTCCTGCGATAGTTGCGGGCAGACATTGACTCCCGAGGGAGAGGATCACGATCGGGCAGGTGGCGCGGCGATGCCGGACCGCGGAGTTGTTCCTGCGAGACGCCAAATTCTCCTCGGCCACGTCCCACAAGAGTCAATCAGAGGCACTCGGATGGGGGATCCCGGAGGGCGTTCCACCCTCTATGAACCCAAATCGACGTTGGTTCGCCGTCTCGATCTTGTTGTCGGAGATTTCCCAATAGCCTGAAGCGCAATCTTCAAACAGCGGCTCCGCGTCAGTGAGGTATCAATTATCGATGCGGATGGCCATTCATCCACATCCGAGGCCATGAGCCTCGCGATTTCAGTCGTCGCGTCAGAGACATCGTCGCCCCTGCGCCGGCGCCCGTTGATGCGTCGAGCCGCAATCTTGTCATCGAGCACGCAATGCAGCTCAATGAATTCAGAGGCTGTTGCCTCGGCAAGATCGAATGCCTGGGATCGATGTTCTGCGGAGATCCATGATGCGTCAAGAATCACCGAGGTTCCATTTCGAAGCATTACCTCTGC
>DAIDIA010000101.1 GCA_027459565.1 Acidimicrobiaceae bacterium
CGAGGAGGTGCTCCGCGCGCGGGCGAGGGCACTGTCTCGCATCACGATCAACTACGAGGTAACGGTCACCGCGGTCAAAGAGACCGCGGAGGGCGTGCAGGTCGACTACGAGTCGACGGAGGACGCAATGGAGACCGGCGAACTGCGTGCGCGGTTCGTCGTCGGCTGCGACGGCGCGAGGTCGCTGGTTCGCGAACACTCAGGTATCGAACGGCGGTCGCGGGACTTCTCCAAGAAGATGGTGCTCGCGGTGTTCCGTTCAACCGAACTGCACGCTGGACTCGAGCGCTTTCCCGAGCGGACGACCTATCGCGTGTTGAATCCGAAGTACCACGGGATCTGGCAGTTCTTCGGCAGGGTCAAGCTTGGCGAGAGCTGGTTCTTTCACGGACCCGTTCCCGACGACATGCGGCCGAGTGACACCGAACGGCTCCAGGCGATGCTCGAGGAGGCTGCGGGGTTCGCCTTTGCGTGTGACTTTGAGCACGTCGGTCTCTGGGACCTCAAGATCGAGGTGGCGAAGCGCTACCGGAGCGGTCGCATCTTCATCGCCGGGGACGCGGCCCATGTCCATCCCCCCTACGGTGGCCTCGGACTCAATACCGGTCTTGATGACGTTGCGAACCTCGGATGGAAGCTTGCCGCGAACATTCAGGGTTGGGGCGGCGAGGCACTTTTGGAGTCCTACAGCGAGGAGCGCCAGCCGATCTTTGCCGAGACGGGCGACGACGTCATCGGAAAGTGGATCGATGATGACGACGCGTTCTTTGGTCAATACAGCCCGGACGTCAACGAGCCGGAGTTCGAGAAGGCATGGAACTCGCGAACGGGCGGCGAGTTCGCTCCCCCCTGGTACGAGCCGCACTACGACGGCTCGCGTGTGATCGCCGACGCTCCCTCGCACGACATCGGAATCCATGGCGAACACCGTTTCCGCGCGCAGCCAGGACACCATCTCGCCCCGTGTCGCATGAGTTCGGGACGTGACGTCTTCGAAGAGCTCGGCCGGGACCTCTCGCTGGTCGCCCTCGGTGCAAGCGACGCGGACGTCGATGCGATCGTCCGCGCCGCAGAGACAATGGGAGTACCGATGAAGCTCATCGTCGACGACAGCGCCGGCGATCGGTCGCGCTACATGGCGTCGCTCATACTCGTACGGCCCGACCAGTACGTAGCGTGGGCCGGGGACCACGCTCCGCCTGCGCCCGGGGAGATGCTCGCCCGCATCTGTGGATCGGCAGGCCACTGACTCTCCTCACCCTCGGTGGGCCAGCCCCGATGGTTCTGCACGCACGCTCTGTGGATCGATCGACCACGATTCGCGACGGCGGTCACGCAGCGGTCCGGTGGACCGGTGTGGCGCGGCGGTCGACGGGACGCGAGCGAGGGGCTACGGCCTTGGAATGAACGAATAGACGGTGCCAGCATGGGGGTTGGGGATGACGCCGATCACCCGCGATCCCTCGGTGATCGTGATCGCGCGCGTCCGCGCCGCGACCATGATCGAAGAGCTGCCACGGATCGGAACAGACAGAGGACTCGCAGCCGCAGTCAGGGTCATCTCCGTGAGCGGCTTGGGATCTTGAGCGGGTGACCTGACGACGAGCCAGCACGCACTGTCGACCGCGACCACGATCGAATAGGGGACTGCGGGCACCGCGTACGTGACCGCCGCGGGGGACGAGGAGAGGAGGACTGCGTGATCGAGAAGTTGCGCGCGCTGCGGTGACACCATCGGAGACTCCGGACGGATGTAGTGCTCAATTGCGCTGAACCATTTGGGACGCATCCTCTGCGCGACCACTCCGCTCGCGCTCGCGAGCAGCACGAAGAGGAGCATGAGGACAAAGATCCGCAGGCCGAGCGGCGCCGATGTCCTTCTCCGCCGCACGTTCGCGGCTTTGGGCGGAACGCGCACGAGGTCGCGCCGACTGGTCGCGACCGATCGCACCCTCACGACGGGAAGCGGCGCGGTCACCGGAGAGTCCGGATGTGGCGTCTTGAGAACGATGCGGGGAATCCGCTCAGTGACCGCATCCATGCTTGACGTTCCCGTGTCGGTCGATTCTGAGACCTTTGTCATCGCAACACATTTCGTGCCATCGGCTGCCCGATCAGTTCATTGAGCCAGTTTCCTCTGCGTGAAGCGCACCACGCCAGCTGTCTTCGACCCGGATGAGTTCCGCGTCCGGGTCGAAGACCTACTGGCACCTACCTCCGGTATGCGAGTGTGCGGCTGTATCCCGCCACATATCCCGGGGCTGCCTGATCGATCCCAGCGACGAAGGGGCCAATCGCCATCCGGATCGTCGTGACACCGGTGGGAAGCGAGGTCGTGAAGACCGCCCTGGCAGCGCTATTGAGACGAACGTGCTTCCACGTCACCCAGAGGCCGTGCGAGTATCGCTGCAGCTGGAGAACATGGGATGCGAACGAGATCGAGCCGACGACGCGTGTCAGCAGACGACCACCGGAGAGCGAGTTCAGGTAGACCCTCGGCGCGACGCTGATGACAACGGGAGAGCTCGATCCTCCATCTGCGCTTGCAACGTAGGTGGTCCGCACGGTTGGTTGCGCCGTGTAGCTCCAGGTTCCGCCGTTCGCGCTGG
>DAIDIA010000102.1 GCA_027459565.1 Acidimicrobiaceae bacterium
GGGGCATTCTGGCACTGATAGACCGCGATGTAGCGCATGATGAAACCCTCCGCGGGAGTGTCGAACACGACATCGGCCTCATTCAGTCCGCTCTGGGGACGCGCTCCAAAGGGTTCATTGCCGATCTTGACCGCGAGGGCCGGACGACTCGGCACGACATTGCCCGGGGCCGGGGTGTCGGTGAGGGGGCAGTTCGTGGTCGGAAGGGTCGGAAGGGTAACCGAGGGCGCGTTCGTCTTGCTTCCTCCGCTCGTCAGCCCGACCGCGATTCCCGCGACTGCGACAAGCACGACTGCCGCGGCCACAATGCGCGCGCGCGGACTCTTGGGAAGCAGGGACTTGAATTTGGAGCTAAAGGAATGATTGGCCATCCGAACACCCTACCGCCGGACTCCTAGGAGTTCTGGGATAGACGATCAATTCTCTCCCGCAGCCGCGTCGCCCCCAGGTAGGCGCAGATCTCGTCGAAATCCTCCCCCGGACCTCGCCAGCGCAGCTCCTCGACGTCACTGAACGCCGGAAAATCCCTGCGTAACGTGGCCAAGTCGCGATAGAGATACGCATCTTGGAGCTCGCGGGCGAGCGTCTGACACAGCCCGTCCGCACCCCGCACCTGCGCGCGCACATTCGGCGCCCAGTCCGTCACCGAGAGCGGGATCGCCTCGAGATGGCCATAGTGCGCGAGCACCGCTGCCGCTCCCTTCTTCCCCCATCCCCGGAGTCCCGGAAAGCCATCGGCGCTGTCGCCGACAAGTGCGAGCCAATCCGGAATCGACGCGGGAGCGACTCCGAAATGATCGTGGATCTCGCGCTCATTCGAGTCGACGTTGGTGCGCCGGTTCCGCTGGATGACGCGGTCGCCGCGGACACACTGCGCGAGATCCTTGTCGGGACTGCAGATGATGACCTGTTCCACCCTCGGGTCGAGTTCGGCCCTCGCGCACGCACTTGCAAGCGCATCGTCTGCCTCATACGAGGTCATCGGCCAGACCACCACGCCAAACGAACGGAGCGTCCTCTCGAGGAGGTCGAACTGTGCAAGAAGATCTCGGTCAATGTCCGCGCCGGTCTTGTAACCCGGGTAGAGGTCATTGCGAAACGATTCGACCGTATGGTCCGTCGCGACGCCAAGATAACGGTGTCCATCCGCGAGCATCGAGACGACGGAGGTCAAAACCCCTCGCGTCGCACCGACCTCGAGTCCGTCGGGGGCACGGTGCGACGGCTGTCCGTAGAAGTAGCGAAACAACTCGTAGGTGCCGTCGATGAGTGAAACCTTCATGCGATCAGAGCTCCTGAACGTCGATCCCCGTGAGATCTTCCCGTGCGGTGTTGCACGCTAGGGGCAATTCAATTCTCGTGCGTGCCGGTGCCGCCGGAGCTCGGAATACGAGAGCGCGAGAGCGCCGCAGCCAAATCCGAGACCGACGAAGGAGGATGCATGCCACCCGGACCGCTCGAGCGCGATACCGGCAAGGGCAGAACCCAAGGTGCCGCCGAGGAAGTAGGTGAACATGTAGGCGCTCGTGATTCTGCTCCGCGACTGGTTGAGCATTCCATAGATCAGTGTCTGGTTCGACAGCTGGACTCCCTGCGTTCCCGCATCGAGGAGCACGACGCCAACGACGATCGCAAGGATGCTCGCAGATCCCAACAGGAAGAGGAGAAACGAGACGAGAATCGCGGCACTGGCGATCAATGTCACGCGGAAGGTAATCGTCTCGCCCCCGCTCTTGTCCGCGATCCGACCGACGATGTTCGCTGCCACGACCCCGGCGAGCCCGATGATCCCGAACAGTCCGATCGTCAGGGAGTTCATCGAGAACGGCGCCCTCGAGAGCTGCCATGAGAGCGACGACCACAGCACGGCAAAGCCCCCAAAGGCAAGCGCTCCGAGCAGCGATCGGCGGCGCAGGACCGGCTCTCGGACCATGAGTACCGCTGCGGCGTAGAGGAGCTCCCTGTAGCGCATCGACTCCCGCCTCGGTTCTCGCGGAATCAACCAGAACAAGAGCGCGGCAAAACCCGTCATCGCGAGTGTCGAGGCAAAGTACACGCTGCGCCAGCCAAACGTCTGGGCCAATAAACCAGAGAACGTGCGGGCAAGGAGAATTCCGACAAGAAGCCCGCTCATCAGGCGCGCGACCGAGCGGGATCGTCGCTCTGGCGGCGCGAAATCCGCGACGAACGGAATCAGGATCTGGCCCGCGACGCTTGCCATTCCAACAACTACGGACGCGATCAGAAACAACACCAGCGAGCGAGCGAGGGCACAGAGGAGACAGCCGAGTGCCGCCACGAGGAAGACCGTCGGCACAAGCCTTTTCCTCGATACCAGATCACCGAGCGGCACGAGCAGGGCGAGACCCGCGGCGTAACCAATCTGGGTGGCGGTCACCACGAACGTCAGCGTGGCAACACTGTGATGAAAGGTCGACGCGACGCGCGGCAGGATCGGCTGACAGAAGTAGAGATTCGCAACGACTGCCCCGGTCGCAACCGCAAGCACCAGGAGGATTGGACCCTCGAGCACCGGGCGTTTGGTCACCGGAGGAGTTGCGAGTCGCATGATCACGCAATCCTATGGAGTCGTGGGTCACGCGGAGCAGTTGATTCGAGTTTTCCCCCCGTGCACTAGCGGTGAAATCGACCCTCGCCCTGCCTGGGCGTCAAAGGGACCGCCCAGGCAGGACCGAGTCCGCCCAATTCGTGGATCTCCCGATCAATCCTCGGTCAGGCCAGCGGCGAGTCCAGCCGTGATCGTCTCCATCACGGAGGTGTCGGCAAGCGTCGTAACGTCGCCAATCGGGCGATGCTCGGCGACATCTTGCAAAAGTCGCCGCATGATCTTTCCAGAGCGGGTCTTTGGCAGCTCTGAAACGATCATGATCTGACGCGGCTGAGCGATCTTGCCGATCTCCTTTGCGACATGATCGCGAAGCTCCCGCACGACGTGCTCCCCCCCATCGCCGGCTTCGCTTCGCAAGATGACGAATGCAACAACGGCCTGTCCGGTCACCTCGTCACTTGCGCCGACGACAGCCGCCTCGGCGACCTTGGGGTGCGAGACCAGAGCGGACTCGATCTCGGTCGTCGAGAGTCGGTGTCCCGCGACGTTCATCACGTCGTCGACGCGACCGAGGAGCCAGATGTCTCCGTCGTCATCCTTCTTCGCACCATCGCCTGCGAAGTACAGCCCGGGGAAGCGTTTCCAATAGGTGTTGATGTAGCGATCGGGGTCGCCCCAGATCGTGCGCAACATCGATGGCCACGGCTCGGTGATGACGAGATACCCACCACCCCCGTTGGGGACCGGGTTGCCGGCATCGTCGACGACATCAACGGAGATTCCCGGAAGGGCGCGCATCGCCGCGCCCGGTTTGCCTGCAGTCACCCCGGGCAACGGGCTGATCATTTGCGCACCGGTCTCGGTCTGCCACCAGGTATCGACCACCGGGGTCCTGCCATGTCCGATGTTGTTCCGGTACCAGATGTATGCCTCCGGATTGATCGGCTCTCCGACGGTCCCGAGGATCCGGAGCGACGAGAGATCGAACTTGGCGGGGATCGCGTCGCCCCATTTCATGAACATCCTGATCGCGGTCGGAGCGCAGTAGAGCGTCGAAACCTTGTACTTGTCGACGATCTCCCACCAGCGACCCTGGTGCGGGGTGTCGGGCGTGCCCTCATAGATCACCGAAGTCGTCGCGTTCGAAAGCGGGCCGTAGACGATGTAGCTGTGACCGGTCACCCAGCCGATGTCCGCCGCGGTCCAAAAGATGTCTCGTTCGGCCTTGAGGTCGAAAACCGCCCACTGGGTGTAGGAGCACTCGACGAGATATCCCCCCGATGTGTGCAATATACCCTTCGGCTTGCCCGTGGTACCCGAGGTGTACATCACGTACAGCGGGTGCTCCGCATCGAATGACTGCGGGACATGAACGGTGCTCGCCTTGAGGACAGTGTCGTGCCACCAATGGTCACGACCCTCGGTCCATTGCACATCCTGTCCCGTCCTCTTCACGACAATGACGGTCGTCACCTCGGGGCACTGCAGGAGCGCCTCGTCCACGGCGGGTTTGAGCGCGCTCGCCGCGCCCTTTCGATATCCACCATCTGCGGTGATCACGACGTGGGCATCGCAGTCGATAATGCGCGTGCGCAATGCCTCGGACGAGAATCCGCCGAAGACGACGGTGTGTGGCGCACCGATGCGCGCGCAGGCAAGCATCGCAATGACCGTCTCGGGAATCAGCGGCATGTAGATCGCAACCCGATCGCCGGCCTTGACGCCCATCTGCGTCAGTGTGTTCGCCGCCTGACAGACGGAATCGGTCAGTTCCTTGTACGTGATGACCTTCGAGTCGCCGGGTTCGCCCTCGAAGTAATAGGCAACGCGGTCTCCGAGTCCTGCCTCGACGTGGCGATCGAGGCAGTTGTACGCAACGTTGAGCTCACCGCCGACAAACCACTTCGCGAATGGAGCACCCGACCAATCGAGAGCCTGCGTCCATGGTTTTGTCCACGTGAGCCGGCGGGCCTGCTTCTCCCAGAATGCGATGCGGTCCTTCGCTGCCTCCTCGTACACATCGGCCTTGACATTTGCTTGGGCCGCAAACTCCGGCGCGGGAGGAAACCTTCGTTCCTCCCGCGCCAAGTTGGAGATTGCCGCCCCATCGTTAGATGGGGACATTGAATTTCCTCCTAGTTCCGTGGACCAACTGGCAATACGGTGCGCTTGTGCGTCGCGTTTGCAACCGTAGCGAAAGATCCGTACCAGGCCAATAGGGCCGTCAGAAGCCCGAGCCAGCCACCGATCTTGGTCCACGTCGTATGCCCGGGGGCCACGGCCCCGATCGCCAACGCGACGAAGGTCAGCGTCAAGGCGACGAACACCAACATCACCACGGAGTTGGTTTTCATCGCGGCGATGGTCATGTAGGCGGTGAAGATTGCCCAGGCGAACAGGTAGGCAGCAACTGCGTTGCCGCCGATCGATCCCCCTGGCGTGTGCGTCAAGAGATACCAGAATGAGAGCCAAAACGCTCCGTACGAACAGAAAGCCGTGGCCCCGAAGGTATTCCCCTTGGCAAACTCCCACAGGCCTGCAAGCAGCTGGGCGATCCCTCCGTAGAAGACGGCAAGTCCAAGAACCTCGCCGCTTTCATGAAGGATCCCCGCATTTGCAAGGCTCAGCAGGAAGGTCGTCATCGCGAATCCGGCGAGGCCGAGGCCCGCGGGATCGGCGATGTGACTTCCTGGCGTTGTTCCGTCAGTCATCTTTATCTCCCCCCTCCGTTCGTCCGCAATCTACGGACTCTGGAAGTATGAGCATGATCTTGGCGCCAGCCCCCGGGACCGTCGCGGCAATGCGAAATATGTCATCAAAAGCAGCGCATTACGTAACGTAAATGCAAACTCTTATTGCATCTTTGCCCGGTGGAACGATTCGTCCAGCGATCACCGCGGCCGAGCGCTTGGATATGCGAGAACACACACGCAGGAGTTTGCCGTCAACGCGACACACGAAAGTGTTCGCGGCCAGGGCGCGATCGGTTGGAAATGACCAAGGGTCGGTTCTGAGATGGAGCCGCGCGATTCCCTCGGATGGCGCGATTGGAACCGGTCGTCTCGTCCGGCAATTCCCTGCCACGGCTCCCAGAGGGACTCAGGCGGGTCGGTAGGTCGCGGCGGATCCGGGCCAGGGGGAGGTTCCGGCCAGCTCGCCAAGGACCGCCCGCTCGCACTGACGGACGCCTCCCGAGACGCGCCGTTGTCTGAAACAGCTTGGACGATGTGCTGGCGTGATGATGTGTGAGCAACCGACCACGCGCCTGCGTGGAGAGCGCATCCGCAGCGGGCCAGATTGACAATCGGCGCTAGCGTGAGATTCCAGCGATGCATAACCCGTCGACCATTCGGGCGGATCGGCGGCGGCTGCGGAAGGGACAGAGACTGTGACAAACATGCCCATAGACATCGGAATCGACGAGGCGGACCGCCAGATCATCACCGATGGCCTCTCCCGTCTCCTGGCGGACACCTACACGTTGTATCTCAAGACGCACAACTACCACTGGAACGTGACCGGACCCATGTTCCAGACGCTGCATCTGATGTTCGAGGTGCAATACAACGAACTCGCACTTGCCGTCGACCTGATTGCGGAGCGGATCCGGGCGCTCGGCGCTCCTGCGCCGGCCAGCTACCGCGAATTTGCCGCTCTATCGTCGGTTGCCGAGGACGCTGATCGGCCCAATGCAACGGAGATGATCCGACGTCTCGTCACCGCCCAGGAGACCGTTGCCCGAACGGCGCGGTCGATCTTCTCGGCCGTGGAGAATGCCCATGATGAGCCGACGGCAGACCTTCTCACACAGCGACTGCAGGTTCATGAGAAGACCGCATGGATGCTCAGAAGTCTTCTCGATTGAGGCAACGGCCGTCCCGTTGGCAGGTACGCACGACCCGCGACCCAGGCCATTCGAACGCCCATCATCGGATCTGGATGGAATCAGCCGGCGGGCGGGCTACCGGCCAAATGGCGCCAGCGGGTCATTGACCGCGATGGGAACGACCATCTTCGGCGTGGTATCTGTCAGTTTCATGATGCTCATGTACGCCTTTGAGAGCCGCGGACGCGCGTTCGTCCTCGCGTTCGCTCTTGGATGCATCCTCTCAAGCGCGTACGGATTTCTCGCTCATACCTGGCCCTTTGGAATTGTGGAGCTGATCTGGTCCGGGATTGCAGTGCGTCGTTGGATCGTCTCTGGTGACGGCAAACTTCCATGAGGTCATCGAAGCGACGAATTCGAGCGGACTCCCCCGGAAGTGGCGACCGTGCGGATCCGCACGCCCATGGGCACTCTCGAGGAGCCGACGAGTGCTATCTCGTCGGAGCATTCTCTCTGATCATCGCGTTCATGACCGTCGAGATTGTCGTCGCCATCGCCTCTCATTCGCTCGTACTGCTCGCCGATGCTGGCCACATGCTCACGGACGGAGGCGCGATCGCCCTCTCCATCTGGGCGCTCCGCCTCGCACTTCGTCCCGCAACCGTGCAGTGGACCTTTGGCCTCAAACGCGCGGAGATCCTGTCGGCCGCGATCAACGGCGTCACGCTTGTTGTCGTCGGAGCGGTGATCTCCATCGAGGCGATCCGACGCTTGATCAACCCGCCACAAGTCGGCGGACTCGCAATCGTTGTTGTCGCGGCAATCGGCGTCGCAATGAATCTGGTCGCGACATTGCTGCTTTCCCGGGCAAACCGTTCAAATCTCAACATCTCCGGCGCATTCGCACATCTGCTCACCGACCTTTGGGCGTTCATCGGCACCTTCGGAGCCGGATTGGTGATCCTTTTCACAAAATACGACCGGGCCGACGCCATCGCCTCGATATTCGTGGCCGCTCTGATGTTCAAGACGGCCTGGTCGCTCCTGCGCGACTCGGGGCGGATCCTCTTCGAGGCGGCTCCAGCGGGAATCGACCTCGCCGTCGTGCGAACCCACCTCCTCGCCGAGGAACACGTGCAGGATGTGCATGATCTTCATGCCTGGGTGGTGACCTCTGATCTTCCCGCGCTCTCGGCCCATATCGTTCTTGACGACGCGTGTTTTCGAGACGGGCACGCCCCAAAGATCCTCGATGACCTTCAGCGCTGCCTCGCGGATCACTTCGATCTCGAGCATTCGACCTTCCAGTTCGAGACTCCGAGTCACTCTGCGCACGAAGGTGAGACCCACTGACCAACAGCACGAGGGTCAGAGCCTCATCGCCGACGACAGGTCTCGCTCTCGCTCGCCAGAGGCAATGGTCTGGACGTGGGACCACGAGCACCCCGGCACCATCGCGTCCGCGCCATTCGGAGATCCAACATGAGATTATTGGACGTAAAGGCGTCATGAGCAGGGCCGTTGCCTCCGCCGATCGCTTCGGCGTCGGCAATCTTCTGATCGAACCAATTGGCTTCCAAGTAGGATCTGTTTGTGCCCAGTCCCCTCATTCCTGAGGTCACGACGGGATTCACGCAGTCGGCTTCCGCAGTCCTTGATTTTCTGTCCCAGCGAATACCGTTCGATCTCTGGATGGTGACGCGCACCGAGGGTGAGGACTGGATCGTCCTCTCATCTGTCGATCACGGCTACAACGTCGTCGATGGTTCAGTATTCAAGTGGTCAGACTCGTTCTGTTCGCGAATGGTCGCGGGACGTGGTCCAAGGATCGCTCCAAGATCGAAGGAGATCGCTGCCTACCGAGAGGCGCCAATCAATGACATTCTCCCCATCGGCGCCTATATCGGCGTGCCCATCCAGCGTGACGACGGATCATCTTTCGGAACACTCTGTGCGATCGACCCGAAAACGCAGCCGGACTCGATTCTCGCCGAACTGCCACTCGTCGAGCTTCTGGCGACTCTCCTGGAGGCAATTCTCGAGTGCGAGCTTCGGATCGACTCTGAACGAAGGCGTGCCGAGCGAGCCGAGGCCGACTCCATGATCGATGAGCTCACAGGTCTGGGAAACCGAAGGGCGTGGGAGCGGATGGTAGATGCCGAAGAGGCAAGATGTGCCCGATACGGCGACCCCGCCTCGGTACTCATCGTCGATCTCGACAACCTGAAACAGGAGAACGACGAGCATGGGCACGCCGCGGGAGATCTCATTCTCAAAGCCGCCGCGTCCGCGATCAAGACCGTCGAACGCGAGGGCGATTTCAGCGCGCGCATCGGAGGGGACGAATTCGGGCTCCTCGCCGTGCACGCGAACGCACTCGACGCGGAGATGCTCCGGGCAAGAATTGTCGCGAGCCTCGAGGCCAACCGCGTGAAGGCGAGCGTCGGTGTCTCGACCCGTCACCCCTCCGAAGGGCTCAGACGGGCGATACGGCAAGCAGATGCGCGTATGTACGCGGAAAAGCTTCGCGGTCGAACAGGCTGAGCGCTTCTTCCTCGCTCAGACCCAAGTCTCGGACAACTCAGGTCCCGTAACGTAGGGCCGAGAACATGGAGGGTCCTCGAGACCCCTCCTGATCAGATGCCGTGAACGAGGTTCAAGACGGGATCCCGGAGTGACCGTCGCCAAGTGAACAGTCGTTTCGGTGAGAGCTGCCGTCGAGGAACGCTCCACACTCTTCACAGACCAGGTGCGCCCAACAGGCGGCGTCTCCGCCCTCATCATTGCGATCGGCACCCTCGTCATCTCGAGAGACCCGCGGTCCCATCTCCCTTGTGGACGCCTCAGAGGTACCTGTGGCCTCGCGGCCATCTGGTATCGCGCCAGACTCTGGATGCCTCATCGCATCACGCCGCACTCGGATGACGAAGGAGGCCGAGGACTCCGGCTCGCGCGACGCGAGCGGCGAGATTCCCGCCCCGGACGTATCCGACCATCGCCCCAGCTCCTTTTCCGGGAGAAGACCGCACCATTTCGCTCAAGCGCCTCCATCCCCATGTCGAGTATAGAGATCTCACCTGTGTGACCCGATATGACCTTTGACCCTAGAGGTGGCAGAAGGTTCCGGTAATACACTCGGATGAGGCACCCGGATGTGCGTGGAGAGGTGGGAGGATGACCCGCGTTTTTCTGCTCGACGACCACGAGATCGTTCGCCGCGGGATACACGACTTGCTCGACGCCGAGTCGGATCTTGAGGTTGTCGGTGAAGCATCGACCGCGAGAGAGGCAATCTCTGGGATCGCTCGAACCAGTCCCGACGTAGCGATCCTCGATGTTCGGCTTCCTGACGGCGATGGCATCGAGGTCTGCAGGGAGATCCGGTCGACGTCGCCGGAGATCGCGTGTCTGATGCTCACCTCCTTTGCCGATGATGAAGCACTCCTTGGGGCGGTCATGGCGGGAGCGGCAGGCTATGTGCTCAAGCAGATTCGCGGCAGCGATCTCGTCGGGTCGGTACGACGGGTAGCGCGCGGCGAGTCTCTGCTCGACGCCCACCTCGTGGCCCAGACACGTGCCCGGCTCGGACGATCAGAGGGTAACGACCGGCTTGGGAGGCTCTCCCCGCAAGAGCGCCGAATCCTCGAACTGATTGCGCAGGGAAAGACCAATCGGGAGATCGCCGCGACGCTCTACCTTGCGGAAAAGACCGTGAAGAACTACGTATCCAACCTCTTGATCAAACTCGAGATGAAGCGAAGGACTGAAGCGGCCGTCTTCGCGGTGCGCGCACAACAGCACCATTATCCAGGCGTTGACGGGAAGCTCTAGTCGCGCCGTCACTGAACACGCAAGAATTTCATCCCAGAGACGAGCGTCTGCGGGAGCGCGATGTACCGGTCCGCCCGTTCCCCGAGCGGCCAAGCATCGAGCCAGAGCGATCGCGCAATTTCGAGCTCTTCGTTGTCGACGATCTCCTGAGCGAAGCCTCGAACCAAGACACTCCAACCGAACAGGCCGTCGAAGTCATAGTCGTCAGCCTCGAAGGCAAGCACCGCTCCGCAGCTCGCGCGAAACAGTCGACTCGGCCCAGCACATCGAAAGATCAGCGATCCGTCGAGCGCGATGAAATTGACGGGGATGATCGCCGGAAGCGAATCGATCGAGACGCCGACTCGGCCCACCCGCGTGGATTTGAGGAGCACCAGACACTCGTCTCTCGCGAGCTCCTCCTCGTAGACAAAGGACAATTCCGATTCACCCCCTTAGCGTGGAGCAATGCACATAGCTGCGCCGTCGTTCGATTCCAATCACCACAGCGTCTTCAAGATCGCGTGATGTGAATCCCGGAGCGTTCGTAACCTGAATGAGGTCGACTCTGGCTGGCGTCGCCGAAATCGTGCCCGGATAGATCCAGACAGCCGCCGAGACCGTCCCGAGACGACTCCACAGTTCGAAAGAGCACTCATCGCGACAATGATCTGCCAACCCTGGCGATGGCGGTAGTGCCATTTGTCCTAATTTCGCCGCCGCGTCGCGCGCCTTTTGGCGCGCGAGAAGTCGGGTGCGATCCGAGTCTCCCCGTTCGATGGGAATCGAAACAGCTGTCTGTCAGTCGCCCATCAGTTCAGACAGTATGGCCCTGACGTGCCAGAGCTGCCACGACTCTCGCCGCTCCGACGACGCGACCTTGGTTCAGAATCGAATCGGAACGC
>DAIDIA010000103.1 GCA_027459565.1 Acidimicrobiaceae bacterium
CAGTCAAGGGCGACGGATCGGTCGAGTTCGAGCAGCCCATGGCTGTTGATGAAGAGGTGTTCGGATCCAGCCTGGGACCTTCCAAGGGTTGCCCGTGTGGTCGCGACGAGGTTGTCGACCCTCCGTCGGAGCATCTGCTCATCATGGTCGGCGAAGATCTCTGCACCGATGCGCGCGATCGAGGCCTGATGGCCATGCAACAACAAGAAGACCAGCAGTTCGTGCACGCGCGGAATGTCCTGGGAGTGCGGCTGACGCTGGGCCCCGACGACTGCGACCGGACCATTGACAATTGCGACCTCGACCTCTCTTTGTTGGGAGTCGTTTGGCGGTGGTGTCGAGAGTGCGACAACGTGCATCGGCCTCGCGTAAGCCTGCAGCAGACGGTCGACGAGCGCGGTCTCCTGGGAATGGAGGAGATGGCTCGACAGGGTGATTCCAAAGGGAGCGAGGTCCGCACGCCCGTTCGTCACGGTCAGGGTGACCTCCCCATCACTGCCCGCGACGATTGCGCCGAAGCGACGCGCAGCTCTGACGAGCGCGTCTCGCGTCGGACCGCTCAGCGCGTTGCGGTTGATGATGGCGAATGGCTCGCGCTGCCAGGCGCCGGACATCTCCTGGCGCGCGAGCGCCGGCCGGTCGCGGAGCATGAGGAGCGTCTCGAGGTTCGACCTTTGCATGTGGACACTCTGTTCATCGAGCGGTGGAGGTTCGATCCCCACCATCTCGACGGCGAGTTCGTCGCACCATGGCAGGACGCGGATCGCCGTCACGATGGCGTCGAGGGTGGCGTCGACGACCTCGTCCTCCCCGGTGATTCCAAGAATCTGCCGTCGGTTCACGGCAACGAGGATCTCTCCCTCGCCATCGCTCCCCACGGGGATCAGCGGGGGAAGGTAGCGCGGCGCATTCCCGGCGAGGCCCTCGAGTCGCTCGAGCGTGGTTCCCTGCTCGAGACGCCACCAAAAGCCCGCCTCGCTCGCGCGAAACGGCGGTGGCGCAGCCGTGACCGGATGACTCAGGAGAATCTCTATCTCCTCGGGCCCCACGCGGACCAGCGCGATCTCCGGGGCGTCGGGGAGCCGCTCAATGAGATAGCGGCGCCCGAGCAGTCGGTTGATCGCCTCGACCCAGTCGACCATGCGGTCGTTCGCGCCACCCGCAAGCTCGCGCACGAGCCCTTGGACCTCGTCCGTCGGCGCTTCCGGCGCGCCGCCGGGCACACGGAGGCTCAGGCGAAGTCGCCCGAGCTGTCGCGTCCGACTCAACAGCGCGGCGCCGATCAGTGCCCCCAGACCGACCGCAACCCGTTGCGCGACCGCGTCCGGGGCGTGGTGCGATCCGCTGCGCACCTGGCGCGCCGCCCCGTCGTGGACGGGGCGGACGACGGCCGTCGCGTGGCGTTGCGGGGAGCCGTGCAGGCTCAGGCCGCCCGCAAGCAGCAGCAGACCGACGATGCCGGTCGCCCACGAACTCGACCAGGAGCCGCGTTCGGACAGATCGGGGGCACGCATCGCCCGTCGCACCTCGGCGAGGAGTTCGAAGACCGCGAAGAGCCAGAAGATGCCGACGAGACCGAGCACGAGATCGATGACCAGCCCGATGTGCAGGCTGTAGCGCTGAGCGGAACTGAACTGCCAGAGCCGGATCGCCGCGATCGGTACGCCGACGATGAGGAGCGCAGATTTCGTCAGCGCGACAAGGCCGCGCGTGAGCGTGTCCGTCCGCGATGTCTTCGAAGGCACGCCCTTTTGCATGGCTAACCGGCCGTATTGGTCGCAAGGTAACTGAGCGTGAGCGCATAGCTGATCGCCCGTCCGGCCATCGCATTGCGGGCGATTCTCAGGTCACAGCCCCCGCTCACCCTTGGGAGCACAACCGCGATCAGACCCCGTGCGGAGCTCCGCGCAACTGCGGCCCGCCCGCAGGTCAGCGCGAGCGAGAGGCCGCTGCCCTCTTGCCAGACGAGCCTCGCAGAGACGGGACCGGAGGCGACGGACAGGGGATAGGTCGTCGCGACATCGCCGGGATAGGAGAGCGTCGCGCGGGTCGTGATCGTCGCAAGAGCGTTCGCGGTGGTGGTCGATGTCACGGATGGGATCGTGGTCGTGGTCGATGACACCGCGGTCGTGGAGGTCGATGGCGCCGCCGCGACCAGCTGCTCACGTCGCTGTGGACCCCCGGGTCGGGAATCGCGCGCGGCTCGCGCGCGTGAACGGAGCGAGGACCGCGGTTGGGCCGTGACCGACGTCTGTTTTTTGGCGCCGAGCTTGGTGGCAGCCGCGTGCCGGGTGGTGACAATGAGGATCGAGGCGACGACGAGGCCGAGCGCGATCCATGTCACGGCGTCGCGGCCGATCCTCCGGTTCAGCGCCATGGCGTGGTTCTCAGGTGCCCGCGCACGGACGCGTACCCGCGGTATCGCTGCGCACGGAGGGTCGCGGACTGTTCACCACGGCGTAGTCTGGGCGGAAGCCTCCCGATCGACCTACCGTTGGGCGCCGGGAACAAAAGCGCGTCGGAAGGCGTTGGAAGTGATCGCCGCTGTCTGGCTGCGTTGTGGCCGGATTTCGCGATGCCCAAGGTGTCAAAGGAGTGCTCATGCCAGCTGTAACCGTAGATGACCCGTTGGTCCTGCCGGCGATTTCACCGATCGACAGCGCGACCGCGAGAGAGCGGAGGGTTCGCCAGCTGACCAGCGCGCCATCCGGGCTCGAGGGGGAGGGCTTTCCCGTGCGTCGCGCCTTTTTCGGCGTGAGCGATGCCGATCTCGATCCGTTCATCCATATGGACCAGATGGGCGAGGTCGAATACGCCCCCGGCGAGCCCAAGGGCACTCCCTGGCATCCCCATCGCGGATTCGAGACCGTGACCTACATGATCGATGGAACCTTCCAGCATCGGGACTCGATCGGCGGCGGGGGACTGATCAGCGACGGAGACACCCAGTGGATGACCGCCGGCGCCGGGATCTTGCACATTGAGCGACCACCCGCCGAGCTCGTCGCGTCCGGGGGGTTGTTCCATGGGATCCAGCTCTGGGTGAACCTTCCGGCGCGGTCGAAGTGGCTCGCGCCAAAGTATCAAGACATCACCCGCGACCGGCTCGCGCTCTTGCGGTCTCCCGATGGCGGCGCGGTTGTCCGCGTCATCGCCGGAGAGCTCGATGGCCACAAGGGCCCCGGCGTGACACACACGCGCATCACCCTCGCACATGCGTCCGTCACTCTGGGCGCGCAGCTTGACGTCCCGTGGCCGGGGCATCACAACTGCCTCATCTACGTACTCGGCGGCGTCGGCACCGTCGGCAGTGCGCGCCAGCCGATCAAGGCGGGCCAGCTCGCGGTGATGGGAGAGGGCGACTACTTCACGCTGCGCGCCGAGGTGGACCCGGGCTCTGCGGCGACCCAGCTCGATGTCCTCTTGCTCGGCGGTGAGCCGATCGGCGAGCCGGTGGCGAAGTACGGGCCGTTCGTGATGAACAGCGTCGACGAGCTCCAGCAGGCCTTTGACGACTTCCGCGCGGGAAAGATGGGATCGATTCCCCGAGGCGAGCACTGACGAGCGCAGGCATCGGATGACGCTGGACTCAAGGGTTCGGTTCTGACGCGAAGCGCCAGGAACTCAGCGCTCGGCGGCTCGGCGAGCCTGGCAATTTTGGCACAGCCCGTTGAAGACCACGCTGTATCCGGTGACGAGGAAGTCGTGTCGATCGAGCATGTCGGGAGCACGACCCCCGAGATCTGCCTGCACGTCGTGGATCTCGCCGCAGGCGCTGCACACGAGGTGGTGATGCGCGTGGGTGGCATTCGGATCGAAAAGCCGCGCTCCCGAACCGGTGGAGACCTCAAGGACCTCACCCATCGCGACGAGTTCGTTCAAGGTGTTGTATACCGTTGCCATCGAGATCCCCGGGAGGATCCGCCGCGCCCTCTCGACGACACCCTCCGCGCTGAGGTGGAGGTTCTCTCCGTCGAGAACGAGGGCGATCGCCTGTCGCTGGGGGGTGATCCTCCAGCCACGCGCTCTCAGGCGCACGATGAGATCGCTCATCTAGGTTCCCTCTCGGTCATCCCCGCCAATCCTAACGGGGTCGATATCGCGCACGGCGCCGCAGCAGCGGATCTCTCGGCAACCTCTACCTAGGCACTCAAGAGGACGCCGAGCACGAGTGCCGCGAGTGAGGCGACTCCCGCGAGTCCACCGTATGCGGCGAGCGCGGAGCGTGAGCGCGCGCGTTGATGGAGGAGCGCGAATGCGCCCGCGAGAAGCGCCACAACGATCTTGATGGTGAGAACGACGATCCAGTCATGGGAGGCAGAGGCCGTGTGCATCGCCACGACGTTCCAGAAACCCGTCACGATCAGGAGCGCGTACGCGGGCCACTGCAGCCGGCCAAAGGCGCGAGCTACCGACTTCGTCGCGCCCTCTCCGAGGCCGCGGACGGTCGGGATCAGCCCGGCAAGGGTGAACTGGCCCCCGACGAAGATCGTCGCGGCCACGACGTGGAGGACGAGACGGACGCCGGTCTCAAGCGTCGGCAGCTGCATGGAGGCAAGAGCGGTGTGAAACGACAGCATCTCGTCTTCGACCTCCGGGTGTTGAGGACTCCTGGTCTTATGCGATCATGAGTCCTGCAGCGCGCGTGCCGCCCGTCGAGCGCGTGCCTTCGCGCTGAAGATGTCAGAACACTCGTCGCAGATCTCCTCAGAGATGATGCCATATCTCATGAGGAAGGCGAACATCTTGCACCCGACGCAGAGGCCGAGCGCGCTCTCCAAGAGCGCGGGGACTACAAGGACTGCGAGCACGATTCTCGATGCGGTGCCGTCGCCGACGAGCCAGAGCACCATCGCGGTGACGGTGAAGATCGCGCCGATTCCCTGGGCGAAGCGCTTCGGCGGACCGGGAACCAGCTTCTCGTATCGCTTCAGCCTCGGCGCGATCAGCATCGTCGCCGTGCGACCGAGAGGGCTGAAGCGCGGTCCCGAGGCGAGGCGCGCGACGAAGCCATAGGCAAGCGGAATGGTGATCCACATCGCGTGCGAAACCAGCGCGGTCACTGACATGATCACGACACCCCCCGCGACCGCGCGCGCCGCGACGTCATTGACCGGGTTCGGAAAGGTGAGGAGCGATGGTGCCACCCCACCAACCTAGTAGAGATAGTAAGGATGTCGTTCGGTCCCCTAAAAGACACATAACACCCGCCCGTAAGGGTGGATGTTATGTGTCTCGTGCTCCGTGATGCGGAGCGTTCCGCTATACGCGACCGAGCGCGGGGAAGACCTTCGCCGGATTGGTGTTGAAGATCTTGATCTTGTCCTCTTCCGTCAGGAATTCAAACGAGGAGAGCACGGGGACGAGATCGTCGCCGGTCATCCCGGGACCCTCGCCCGGCTGCCGCACCGCGGCGCCAGAGCCCGGAGCCTCGGTGCCGAACAGCATGCGGTCGGGGGTGCGCTGCTTGACCGCAGCGGTGAGGTAGTCGATGTCGTGAGCGCAGGTGTCGAAATACAGGTTGTTCGAGAGGTCCTTCTGCGAGAGGTGGTGATCGGACTTGATGAACCGGTCAAGCGCCCCGCCACAGTGACAGACGACGACCTTGAGCTCGGGAAAGCGCTCGAAGACGTCTCCATGCGAGAGGAACTGCGTCGCCAGGTACTGCTCGATGACAAAGCCGAGCTGGTAGTTCTGTGGCACGACCGAGAAGCGCGGGTCAAGGCAGGTGGTTCCGTGCACGATGAGCGGGATACCGAGCTCCTGGCATCTCTCGTAGAGCGGGTACCAGTAGGCCTCGTGCATACCCGGCGTGGTGCGCATACCCGCGGGGTCCGGGCTCGCGTAGGCGGCGACGAACCCGAGGTCCTTGACGCAGCGGTCGAGCTCGGGAAGGACGTGTGAGAGATCGTCAGCCCCGCTCAACTGGGGAAGCTGGGCAGCTCCGAGGAAGCGATCCGGATAGAAATCGACCTGCTGCTTGATGGTGTCGTTCACGTAGCGCGTCCAAGAGGGAAGCAGGTGCTTTGGCATCTGGCCCAGCATGATGAAAGGGCGAGGACCGATGATCTGCACGTCGATGTTGCGCTCGTCCATGTACCCGATATGCCACGCAGCGGTCTTCTGGTACTCCTCGAGCGTGGCGCTGTCCCTGCCACCCTCGGAGAAGGGGCTCTTCATCGGCGTGTTCGACGCGAGCAGCATCGCCACGAAGCCGCGCGACGAGGCCGGTACAGAAACATGGCTGTGTACGTCGAGAACCTTGACTCCGTTGTACATGGTTCCTCTCTTTCATCTGATAGGTCCAACCGCTCGTGCCGAGTGCGTTCGCGCTCCATCGACCGGTTCGATTGGGGGAAAAACCCGTGTTCTGACTCCGCAGTTACTCACACT
>DAIDIA010000104.1 GCA_027459565.1 Acidimicrobiaceae bacterium
CACCGCAAGGTCGCAGAGTTCTGCGAGAACGGCGCGAAGGCGGTGGCATGGGAGGCGACCACCCTTCGTGCCGATGCCGCGTTCTTCGCGGCGAACTCGGTCGCACAGCTGCGCACGATGGACAACCACGCACTCGAACAGTTCGGCCGGCTCACCGAACCGATGTACCTCGGCGCAGGAGCCACGCACTACGTACCGATCTCATGGGATTCGGCGATCGCCCGGATTGCCGGACATCTCCGGGGTCTCCCCGATCCCAACCGTGCGGTGTTCTACACCAGCGGCCGCGCGAGCAACGAGGCGGCGTTCGTCTACCAGCTGCTGGCCCGCAGGCTCGGCACCAACAACCTGCCCGACTGCTCCAACATGTGCCACGAATCAAGCGGAGCCGCGCTCACGGAGACGATCGGCATCGGAAAGGGCACTGTCACACTCGCGGACATCACCGATCACGCGGAACTGATCATGATCGTCGGACAGAACCCGGGCACCAACCACCCGCGCATGCTGACGGCGCTCGAGGATGCGAAGCGCCGCGGTGCGCGCATCATCGCCATCAATCCCCTTCCCGAGGCAGGCTTTGGCAGGTTCCGCAATCCCCAGACCCCGCGCGGGCTCGTGGGACCCGGCACCGTGCTTGCGGATCGGCTGGTTCCGGTTCGCGTCAACGGCGATCTCGCCCTGTTCGCCGCGATCAACCGCGCGCTCCTCGACCGTGAGGCGGCACACCCCGGCAGCGTCCTCGACCGAGAGTTCATCGACACCCACTGCGATGGGTTCGAGGAGATGGCGAGCGCGCTTCGCGTGCTCGATTGGTCGGTGCTCGAATCGCTGAGCGGCATCTCCCGGAGCGACATCGAGGAGCTCGTGCTCGAGGTCGTGCGCGCGAAGAGCATCATCGTCTGCTGGGCGATGGGACTCACGCAGCATCGGAATGCCGTCGCGACCATCCGGGAGATCGTGAACTTCCTGTTGCTGCGCGGCAACATCGGACGTCCCGGCGCCGGACCTTCGCCGATACGCGGACATTCGAACGTGCAGGGGGACCGGACGATGGGCATTTGGGAGAAGATGCCGGACTCCTTCCTCGATGCCTTGCATGCGGAGTTCGGATTCGATCCTCCACGCGTACACGGCTGGGACACCGTCGACTCCATCCGCGCGATGCGCGACGGAATGGTCGATGTCTTCTTCGCACTCGGCGGCAATTTCGTCGCCGCAGCGCCCGACACGGAGGTCACCGAGAGGGCGATGTCGAACTGCGCGCTCACCGTCCACGTCGCAACCAAGCTGAACCGGTCGCATCTGTGCCACGGAACCGAGGCGCTGATCCTTCCCTGTCTCGGACGGACCGAGATCGACATCCAGGCAGGGGGCGCGCAGTTCGTGACGGTCGAGGACACCATGAGCATGGTGCACGCCTCGCATGGAACACTTCCCCCCGCGTCGAACAGTCTGCGAAGCGAGGTCGCGATAGTCTGCGCGCTGGGCCGCGAGCTGTTCGGCGAGGACATCGGTTGGGGCGAGATGGGCGATGACTACCGGTCGATCCGTACACACATCGAGAGGGTCGTTCCCGGTTTCGAGTCCTTCGAGGAGAGGGTCGCGCGCCCGGGCGGATTCATGCTCCCGCGCCCACCACACGACTCGCGCAGCTTCGCAACGCCGACCGGGAGGGCGCGGTTCACCGTCAATCCCCCGAATGCCGTCGAGGTGCCCGAAGGGCATCTGCTCTTGCAGACCGTGCGCTCCCACGACCAGTTCAACACATCGGTCTATGGACTGAACGACCGGTATCGGGGGATCCGGGGCGAGCGGCGCGTGGTCTTTGTCAACGCGGAGGATCTGCGCTCCTACGGGATCGGCGACGGAGATCTCGTCGATGTCGTCAGCGTCTTTGCCGATGGCGAGCGCAGGGCGGGGAACTTCCGCGCCGTCGAGTACCCGGTGACCCGGGGATGCGCGGCGGCCTATTTCCCCGAGGCGAACGTACTGGTCCCTCTCGACTCCACGGCGGAGATCAGCAACACACCGGCATCGAAGTCTGTGGTCATCCGCCTCGAACGCGTCGACACCGCGCGGATCCCCGTGGGGGCGTAGTCCTCGACGCCGACGCGCGCCGCGTTACGAAAGGGCGCCCGGAGATCCGATCCGCTGCCTGTTGGAGTAGATGACCGCGTTGTCGCCGCGGAGAAATCCGACAACGGTCATCCCGGCGCTCTCCGCGAGTCCGACTGCGAGACTCGTCGCGGCAGAGACCGCTGCGACGATGGGAACTCCCGCCTGGAGTGCCTTCTGGACGATCTCAAACGAGACGCGCCCGGAGACCATGAGTATCGACTCCGAGAGTGGCAGCCTGCCCTCGAGCATCGCCCAGCCGAGGACCTTGTCAACGGCATTGTGGCGCCCGACATCCTCGCGGATGCACAGCATCTCGCCCGCCGTGTTGAACAGTCCGATGCCGTGCACTCCGCCGGTCTCGCTGAACGCGATCTGACCCGATCGCAACACCTCCGGGAGGGTCGCGAGGATTCCGAAGGGTACGACCGGTCCCGGACCGATCTCCGGGTGCCCGGAGGTCTCGACCGCCTCGATGGAGGAAGAACCACAGATTCCACACGCGGACGAGGCCATGACGAGCCGTTCGACGCTTGCGCGACCCGACGCTCCTCGAAGACGCGCCGTGACGACGTTGTACTGCTGCGTCGCGTTGCGATCACCGTCGAGACAGTAGGCAATCTCGAGGATCTGCTCGCGCGAATCGATGATCCGCTCCGATAGCAAGAATCCCGCGACCAGTTCGAAGTCATTTCCCGGCGTCCGCATCGTGATCGACAGCGTGGAGACACTGCCCTGCGCCGACAGTCGGATCTCGAGGGGCTCTTCGATCGCCAGGCGATCGCTCTTTTGAACGGGCACTCCCCGGTTCACCGCGAACACCGTCGCCTGCCTCGTGGGCGTTCGCGTGACCACGGTGGTGACCGGCGGCCCTGCGCCGAAGCCGTCAGGCAGCGCGGGATTCACCGGTGTCCGTCGGCGCCGGTCTCATCGCGGAGCTCCTCGGCGACCCGGAGCACCTCGGCGGTTGTGATCCCCGCTCTGGCCGCGAGCCAACACGAGATCGGCGCGGCGACGCGTTCGGAGCTGTGCGCCGCGACACCGGCGAGATCGAGAAGGAGCGTGGTCTCTTCGGAACTGGGCCCGTCCAGCCCGAGCTTCGCAGCAAAGCGCTCGATCCACTCAGAGCCCGACATTGTCATCGCTCCCGTACCATACTACCGATGCCCCTTTCCTGGAATCTCGTGGGCGCCATGGAACCGCCGCTGCGGCGCGCATCGGTTGCCGTATGCCGATGAACGCGGAGCCAGTCGGAGGAATCTTGCTGACCGGTGGTTCGAGCACGCGCATGGGAACCGACAAGGCGACCCTGCAAATCGGCGGCACCTCGCTCGCAGAGCGCTCGGCACAGCTGCTCAGCGGTTCGGTCGATACCGCCATCGAGGTGGGCGAGGGCGTCTCGGGTCTTCACTCAGTCCTCGAGGAGCCCCGTGGCGCGGGACCACTCGGTGCGATCGTCGCCGGGTATCGCGAACTCACGCGCAGGGGCCTTTCGCCAAGCGCCCCCTGTCTCGTTCTCGCCTGCGACCTGCCCCTTCTCGACCCTTGGGTTCTTGAGAGGATCGTGCGGTGGCCAAGCGAACACTCGGTGCTGCCCGTCGTCGATCACCTCGCCCAACCGCTCTGTGCGCGGTGGTCTCCCTGGGACCTCGCGCGCGCGCGTGCCGCCTTTGACGAGGGCCAGCGATCTCTGGCAGCGCTCCCCGACCGCAACCTTGCGATCCTCGTTGACGAGGGGTTCTGGGGTGACCACAGCATCGCCTTCAGCGACGTCGACGCTCCCGCTGATCTGGTCAGGCTCGGGCTCGTCGGTGACGACCTAAGTCCGTGACGATGACCGGCGGAGTGCATCGATGAACCGGAGTCCTGACCAATGCGTCATGCGACCTGTGCCCCATGCGATCTGCACACCTTTTGTCACCCGTCGTGATCGCACTCGCAACACAGCGCGCTCGCGTGCGGATGCGGCGACGACGCGCCAACGGACCTCTGGGTCG
>DAIDIA010000105.1 GCA_027459565.1 Acidimicrobiaceae bacterium
CGCGGTTCTCGATGCGCTCGACGGCGGCGGCGCGGATCACATGGGCTGGGTCACGGCGCCGTCGATCTATGCATACGTCGAGAGACGGTTCGGAGCCTGGGATCAGCGCCCCGTTTACAAGTCCCACGCTACTCACCTGACCGTGGTCCGAAAGTGCGCTCCTCTCATCGAACGCGCAAGGTTAGCGGAGATCACGAACTACTTTCCAACGCCGGACTTCCAATTCGCACTTGATCCAGAATTCGAACCGGAGGACGAGTTCGGGAATGTGCATGAGCCCGTCAATCAGAGCAAGGTTGCCATCGCGCACCTTTTTAAGGAATATCGCGACAGCGGTCTCCTTAAGCCATCGATTCCGGGCGAGCAGCTATTCTGGACTGCCAGGAGGAATCACACCGTGGAATTGACCCCGCGCGGCCAGGAATACTGGCGTCTCGTTCGAATGAACAGGATATAGATGATGGTTGGAATCACCGGCCATCAGGATCTAGGATCGGCCGAGGATGTGGCCTGGGTCACCAGAGAGTTACGCGCCATCGTTGCCAGACCGGATCTCACATCGGGGGTGATGTCCCTTGCTGTCGGGGCTGATCAATTATTCGCCGCGCTTCTAAGCGAGCAGGGTAAGCCGTTCATCGTTGTTCAGCCCTGCCTGCAGTACGAAAGTACTTTCCAACGCACGGAGGACCTGGCGAGCTATAGAGCATTGCTTGACACTGCGTCGCGGGTAGTCGTCATGCCTTTTGTCGAGCCCTCAGAGGAAGCATTCTGGGAGGCCGGCAAATACGTCGTTGACACGTCGGACTACATTGTGGCGGTTTGGAATGGACAACCTGCCCGTGGTCTTGGTGGGACCGGGGATGTCGTCCGTTATTGCCTTGAGCAAGGGAAGACCGTCATGCACATCAATCTGATAACTCGGAGCACGGAACTATTGCGCTGATCGTTTTTTGCTGAAGGGGGACCTCATGGATCCAAGTCAGTGGGATTGGATGGACTGGCTCAAGGCGTTGGGCTACGGCGCGATGATTGGGGGATACGCTTTGTCGGCCTTAGGTGACAAGCGGAGTGCAGCTACGTTGCGAGGCGTGGCCTCCGGACTTGGAGCGATCGGAGGTTTCGTGGACTTAGTTGAGCCCCCGCGGCACTGCGGCCGCCGGGCGACCTACGATGCGCGACTGGGAGGCTACTTCTGCATGGACTGTGGCTCCCCGGTCGCAAGCGGTCCGAAGTTCGGTTTCGATTCGTAGCCAGTTGGTGCGGGCGGGATGAGCAGAATGTTGCTGAGCGATGTCCAGCAGGTTTCGATTGAAGCTATCCGCAAGAAGCTAGTTGTTGAAGTAGAATACGTCCGCGAAGAGGACGGCGCTGTTACCTGTCGGCTCATGGAGCCATTTGACGTCGGACCTGGGAGACGATCGAGGAACGGCGAGCCAAAGTTCTGGGGATGGTGTCTAACACACGATCGAATCGAGCAAAAGACAATATCCAATATCCTTTCGATGCGCATCACCGATCAACAATTTGACCCGCGAGTTCGGATGCAACACTTTCGTTCGGCACCCCAGTACTGGATTCCTCGAAGCTGGTGAAGCAGTGTCGGAGGACCCTGGTGTAGGTGCGCTCACTTAAGCGCTCGACATTGGGCAAAGCACTTGCGACGTTCTTCCACTTCACGGGACGATTCGGGTCGGTACTGCCCCTGAAAGTACTGACGCAACTTCTCTCCGGCGTCGACTACGGCAAGTTCCTGAGCAACCTCCCTAGGTGAAATCGGCGGGAATGAGAAGGAGCGGCACCGGGCTGTCCCAACGACCGTCAAGTCGTTCGGAAGCGGGACGAGGGCAAGAGCTGTCGTGTGCCCGCCCGACTCCCGTGAGGCGAGTTCCTCTGGGTAACCGGCCGAGCACTCACCTCTCTCATAACTGCGTCGAATTAGGACACGCGCGGACTGCGAGATAAAGTAAGGACGGGTTAGGATAAGCTTCGGCCATTTCTCTGGCATCTTCGCAGCCTCCTCGACGCTGAGCTCGACGAACCGCCCCTTTTCGACGAGCCCTTGTCCGAGGATTAGGGTATAGTCGAAGATTTCGTCCGGAGGAATGTCTCCCCGCTCCTGCGCGGTGATAAAGGCATCATAGTGAAACCAGATCTCGGCTAGCCAGCCAAGGACCGAAGAGCGCCCCGCCCGACGGAGAGCGCCTTCATCAATTCGAAGGAGTGGCATCCCCAGTTTCTGACAGATCGTGGACTTCAGGACATCGCGTCGAATCACTTTGGGTAGCCGGTCGTGTGTAGAGCCATCAAACTCCACCACAAAAGCCGCCTCATTCCCGTCACTTGTGACCACGAAGTCGAAGTGTGCGCGTAGGGCGTAGGAGTATTCCTCGTGGGTAAGTCCGCTTTCAGAAATTTCGAGAGCGTCAGCGATTCGCACCTTTGGGTAAACTCGCGTTCCGTATTTCGTTGCCACCTCCCGAAGTACCGCATCGGTGGCTACTTCCGAAGGGTTAACAAGCAGTCGCTTTCGTCGGCTCATTCTCAACCTCGACCGTGCCCGCTTCTCTCGTTACATTATCCTGGGATCTGAAACAGATCTCATTATCGAGGATTTTTGAACGCCAAGTCCTATACGAACGCTGAAAGCAGGGTGGAGTTACCGATACTTGTCAGCCGAAGGCACACCCAGTAGAATCGCCTTGGCTGTACTAGGCTGCCTGTCATCGAACTTCGCACGTTCGCGTCTCTTCCTCGGAACGTCAAGCAGATTACGTCGCTTGCGGTATTTTCGAGCGCGAATATGTTTTGAGGGGCGAACGCGGCGAGGGTCACAAATCCGAGAATCGGGCTGGACACATGGATCAAAGTCAACTTTCCTGGATCACCAACTTCATCTGGCGCATCGCCGACGACGTGCTACGCGACATCTACGTTCGCGGCAAGTATCGCGACGTCATCCTGCCAATGACGGTGATCCGCCGACTCGACGCCGTGCTGGAGCCGACGAAGCGCGAAGTGATCCAGATGAAAGAGCGCCTCGACGCGGCGGGAATCGCCAATCAGGACGCCGCGCTCAAGCAGGCTGCACGACAGTCGTTTTATAACACCTCGCCTTTCACGCTTCGTGACCTCCGATCCCGCGCGCGGCAGCAGCAGCTCAAAGCCGATTTCGAGGCGTACCTCGACGGTTTTTCCCCGAACGTCCAGGATATCCTCGACAAGTTCAAGTTCCGCAACCAGATTCCCACCCTCGTCGAGAACGATATCCTTGGCCACGTGATCGAGAAGTTCCTCGACACCTCGATCAATCTGAGTCCGCAG
>DAIDIA010000106.1 GCA_027459565.1 Acidimicrobiaceae bacterium
CCGGTGCGTCCCCGGCTATCCCAGGCTCCTCACCGTGACCTTCATCCGGGTGCAGCGGTCGTGGCGCAGCGTTGGCGCTGCGCACGACGTCATCGTCGACGTCACCACCCTCAGCGCCGAGAGTTCGAGGTAACGGGACTCCCCCGGTGCCAGTTGTGCCAGCGGGACCGACTGCACCGTCTCATTGTTCATCACGACCTCGACGACGACATTCACCTCTGTGACGTTTCCCTCGTTCCTCACCACCACGATCGGGCGCACCGATGACGTGGGCGCGAAGACCGACGGCGCATTGGATGTCGGAATCTGGGAGATGCGCGGCAGTGTCGTCGTTGTGGTCGTGGATCGTCTCTTTGTCGTTGGCGTGGTCTTCTTTGCGGGCGCGGTCCTGGCGCGCCGTGGGACCGTCGTGGTCGTGGTCGTTGTCGTGGTCGTGGTCGTGGTCGTCGGGATGACCTCGGGAAGCGGATTGAGTGAGATCGCGGCGATCATCAGCGCATGGTGTGCGCGAAGTTGCGGGGCACGCGCGAGCAGGGAGGCGAAATGGTTCAACCGCGCCGAGTCGAAGGCGCCACCTGGCGAGAACCAGTCGACCACGGGGAGCTGTGTGGGTGCGGATCCCCGCGGGAGCGCGCGGAGGAACTCGCGATAGCGCGACTGCGCGCTTCGCATCAGCGATGAGGAGGCCGAGAATCCTGCCTGCCCGTTGGCAGCCGAACCGCTGGAGATCACCGAATCCACCGCCGCACCGAACTTCGCGAATGACTGGGACCGGAGATCCAGAGCGGATACAAGCAGCGCCTTGGCTCGCGGGGACGGGGAGCCAAGGGTGCTTGTCCGCACCCCATCGAGCTGGTCTTTGGAGGCGGTGACAAGGCTCTCGACGATGAGCGTGAGCTTCGGACGACTCATCGTCGAGCCGCTCGATTCGACGTAGGCGAGAGTCGGCGTCAGGAGGTTCGCGTCGTTGACCGTCGGCGCCATGGTAGCGACCCAGGATCCCGCCGTACGGCGCGCTGCGGGTGCGGATGCGTTCACAACCTGGTGGATGAGTTCCGCGACGACAAAGACCAGCACGAGCACCAAAGCGACGATGAGACGGCGCCGACGACGGGCGCGACGGCGCGCGGCAGACGCGACTCCGCTGACGGGACCAAGCATTTCTATGACCCTACCGGTTCAGGGTGGACCATGTTTTGACACGCCATCTCGTTGCCACGAACCCTTTCATCTCCCGCGCACCGACCTGCGAGTGCGCGACTCCCGCCGGAGAGCATGACCGCGAGGTCGGGCAGGCACCGTCGCTCGCCAACCGGACAACGATACGCGAGGAGGGGTAACCTTGAGCCTCTTGTGCGTGCACCCCTCGTGCGCACCAGATCCAAGGCCGGTGTGGCGCAGCTGGTAGCGCAGGCGATTTGTAATCGTCAGGTCGTCGGTTCGAGTCCGACCACCGGCTCAAGAGGCTCCTGGCGTGCCCCGACAGGGCGCCACCTCGGCGACGACTCACCGATGCGACCGGTCAGTGCGCCGCCTGTCGACCTACCGGTAGTCGCGCGGGATCTGATAGACGCCCGCGGTGCCCGTTGGCTCGGGCTCACCCATCACGCCAGACAGATCGACGGAATCGACATCGATGGGCTCGAGCACCTCGTGGCGGTAGCCCGCGTATGCCTCCGTCGGCACCGCGGAGTAACCGCCGTCCTCTCCGCGAACGATGATGTTGTACTGCTTGCGCTTGCCCGCACCCTTGGTGTGCGACATCTCGGTGCAGATCTTGTAGGTGACCGGGAAGACGATGAGCGGAACAACCACGCACAGCACCCGGAACGACAAGAGCACAACGTTCAAGGAGACTGAGAGGTAGTTGGCAAGCACATCGGTCGCGCTCGCACCGAACAGCACGAAGTAGAAGGCGAGCACGGCTGCTCCGACGGCGGTGCGCACCGGACGATCGCGCGGGCGGTCGAGGATGTGATGCTCGCGGTCATCGCGCGTGAACGCAGCCTCGATCCACGGCCACGCCATCATGACGTTGAAGGTGATGCCTGGCAACAGCACCGCGGGGAAGAAGACGTTGGGGATCATGTGGCCGGGGAGGTGGAGCTCCCAACTCGGCATGACGCGAAGCGCTCCGTCGAGCCAGCCCATGTACCAGTCGGGCTGGACCGCGTAACTCACGTGGAAGGGGATGTAGGGGCCGTACAACCAGATCGGATTGATCTGCACAAAGGCGCCGAGCAGCACCGTCACCGCCGTGGTGAGGAAGAGGAAACCGGTGGTCTTGATCATGAAGGTCGGCCACATCGGAGCACCGACCACGTTGTCCTCGCGCGCGCCGTTGCCCTTGAACTGCGTGTGCTTGTGCTTGACCAACAGTCCGAGGTGCGCTCCGAGCAGTCCGAAGATCACGAGCGGGACGATGAGGACATGCAAGATGAAGAACCTCGGGATGATCGAACCGTTGCCCGGGAAGACGCCGCCGAAGAGGAGCGTCGCGAGATAGCTTCCGACGAACGGGATCGACTCCAGGATCGAATAGGCGATCCGGATACCGGTACCCGAGACGAGGTCGTCGGGAATCGAGTAGCCGAGGAAGCCATTGACGATTGCGAGGATCATCAGCGTCGTTCCGATGAACCAGTTGAGCTCGCGCGGGCGACGGAATGCGCCGGTGAAGAAGACCCGGAGCATGTGCACGACGATCGAGCCGACGAAGATGTTCGCCGACCAGTGGTGCATCTGGCGCATGAGGAGTCCGCCGCGCACGCTGAACGAGAGGTCCAGGGTGGACTTGAAGGCTGCGGACATCGTCTGGCCGTCGAACGGCGCGTAGATGCCGTGGTAGACGACGTCCTGGCCCGACGGCACGAAATACAGGGTCAAGAAGACCCCGGTTGCCAGCAAGACGATGAACGAATACAGCGCGATCTCGCCGATCATGAACGACCAGTGGTCGGGGAAGATCTTGTTGAGGAGATGTCGACCAGAGCGCGAGATCGCGAGCCGGTTGTCGAACCAGGTGAAGAGACGGTCGATCATGCGGTTCCCCCCCGCTCCCAGAATCCGGGACCGATGGGTTCGTCGTAGTCCGCCTGGGCACGCAGGTACCCGGAGCTGTCCACGTAGAGCGGCAGCTGCGGGAGCGGGCGCGGAGCCGGTCCGAAGATGGGGATTCCGCCCTTGGTCACCTCGAAGAGCGACTGATGGCACGGACACAGGAGCTGCTTGGTGAGCTGCTCGTACAGCCCGACCGGACATCCCGCATGGGTGCAGACCTTCGAGTAGGCGACGTACCCCTCGGGCCCCCAGGTCTCGCGCCCCGGCATCGTGACGACGCTGCCGCCGTTTTGGACCCGGATCAGTACCGTCTGGGAGAGCGCGCCGCCGAGGTCGTTCTCGGGAAAGACCGTGGCAAGACTCCCCTCGGTGAGATCGGAGGCCTTGAGGCGTCGACCATCGACGGTCGAGACATAGGAGCCCCGCTTCCACTTGGTGTGATAGAAGCTCTTCTTCGGCAACGGGCCGAGCGACCGCACGAGCGGGAAGAGCGCGACGATCCCGAAGACCGCGCCCGACGCAGCCAGCATCGCACCGAGAAAGCCACGGCGACCGAACGCGACCCTGCCGCGAACGACGAAATCGGCGACGATCTCGTCGTGTTGCTCGCGCGTGGTCGCCATCATCGCGCGCTCCTCCTCGAACGGTCCCCGCGGCGTCAGGTACCTTCCCCAGATCACCATCGCCGCGCCGAACCCGAGAAAGCCCACCCCAAGGGTTCCGCCGAGCATCGCGTTGCTCGCGTTCTGCCAGAAGGCAGCGCCGAAACCCGCAAAGGCGACGAGGGAGACGAAGAAGGTCAGCGCAGCGACCTTCTCGATCCGCTTCGGGTTCTTCGCGGCCACCTGGAACTGTGGAGCGTCTGTTGACACCAGCGCGCCGGTCTTCTCGTCTTGACTGTGCTGATCAGGCATGTGCTTCCTTTAGCGCATCTTCCGCGCTCTCCTCGTCCTCACTCCGGTCTCCAACCCAGAGCGCGAACAAGAGGCACGCACCGACACCGATGAACAGACCGATGAAGCCCTCGGCGACCGGTCCGTTTCCGCCAAGCCCGATGCCTCCGGCGTTGTCGGGGTGTCCGATGTATTTCGAGACGTAGGCGACGACGTCGCGCACCTGGGCGGCGGTCAGTGCACCGGGGTAGAACCGCGGCATGTTTCCCGGAGCGGTGATGATCGCCTCGGTGATCATCGTCGGATTCAACCCGTGGAGCGAGGGCGCGTTGAGCTGACCCGAGAGCGCGTCTCCCGAGCCGGTGATCGTATGGCAGCCCGCGCAGTTCTCCGAGAACAGGTTCTGTCCGAGCGAGACGCTCGCGCCCGTCACATCGCCGCTCGGGATCGCGAATCCGCCCGGTTTGAGGCTGGCGACGTAGTTCGCGATCGCGATCGTCTGGGCACGGGTGAACCGGTCAGGACCGCGGCTCGGCTGCGCAGTCGGAACCGCGAGCGGCATCCACCCGCTCGAGACCCAGAGATCGACCGTGGCAGCACCACGTCCGAGCAAGGAGGGGGCGAGCGAACTTCCACCGGCCCCGATGCCGTGACAGCTGGAACAGTTCTCGTCGAACAGCGTCTGGCCGATGCCAAGTTCAGGCGCGACGGGCTGGGAAGACCTCGTCGAGATCCGCCTCGCATGCACCGCCTGGTGCTTGGCCACCACCGAGTGCGTCGTCGCGCCTGCCCCCAACGCCGAGATGCCAAGGAATCCGGCAACGAGGATGGCGCCCGCGAGGGCGATGTGAATTGGGGATCGTCGCATCGTTATGAGAGCAGGAAGAGGGCGCTGAACAGCCCGACCCAGACAATGTCGACAAAGTGCCAGTAGTAGCTCACCGCTTGGTAGACCGGAGTCTCTCCGGTGTCGCCATCAGGCCCGGACATCCGGAACAGAAGGAACACCATCGCGACCAGTCCGAGAAGGACATGGAGACCGTGCAAACCGGACATCACATAGAAGAGCGAACCGT
>DAIDIA010000107.1 GCA_027459565.1 Acidimicrobiaceae bacterium
GTGACATTGAGCACCTGGGTGAGACCGCGCTGGAAGAGGCCCGATCCGTGCGCCGTCGGGAGCAGACCCACCTCGGCCGAGAGCGCTCTGATGTCCGTTGGCGCTCGGCCGTCTATGCGGAGGTTCTCGTTGACGATGCGGCTTCGCACCATCTGCTTCGTGAGCGACCGGATCGCTGCGCGTACCTCGCGCTCACGCTCACCGAACTCGTCAGAGAGGTCAGCAACGATCTCGTCGCCGGCGTCTTCGAGCGCATTGGCCCGCTCCTGCTTGGTCGTGATCGCATTCGCCTTGGCGAGCTTGTCCCTGCCGACGCGCTCGACTGCGGCGAACACGTCGTCCGCGTAGTCGACGAACAACGTGTATGGGATGGTGGGCTTGCGTCCGACCTTCGCGACGAGCGCACGCTGGGCGACAATCGACTCCCGGATCCAGGTCTTCGCGGCCTCGAGTCCCTCGGCCACGACCTCTTCGGTGACCTTGGGGGCACCCTTCTCGTAGTACTCCCATGCGCGCTCGGTGCCGCCGGCCTCGACCATCATGATTGCGATCTCGGCGTCGTTCTCCTCAGAGAGCGCTCGTCCTGCGACCACGAGCTCGAAGGTGCAGTCATCGCCATCTTGGTAGGTCGGGTGGGGAATCCAGACGCCCTCGGTCGAGAATGCGACGCGCACTGCGCCGATCGGACCGTCGAAGGGAACGCCGGAGATCATCAGTGCGGCGGAGGCTCCGTTGATCACCTGGACGTCGTGTGGATTCTTCTGGTCAGCGGCGATGACGGTTCCGACGACGTGGACCTCGTTGCGAAATCCCTCGGGAAACGACGGGCGCAGCGGACGGTCTGTCAGACGAGCTGTCAGCGTCGCCTGATCGGTTGCCTTTCCCTCACGGCGAAAGAACGAGCCGGGGATCTTCCCCGCGGCATACATCCGCTCCTCGATGTCGACGGTGAGCGGGAAGAAATCGGTTCCCTCTCGAACCTTGCGCGCGGCGGTCGCGGTGACGAGCACCATGGTGTCGCCGACTCGGACAACTACGGCGCCGTCTGCGAGTCCGGCGAGTTTTCCTGTTTCAAATGAAATTGTGCGATCGGTCCCGCTTATCGGGGCCGAGACAGTGATGGCATCCGCCATGTCACTCCTTGGGGTTGTGGCACACGCCATGCCAGTTCCCAGTTGTCGCGCACCCGACGGTTCGAGTACTCGGCGACTGGCAGCTGGCTCCTGCGCGTGTCGATGGTTGGTTTTCGGCGATGAATACGGAGACAAGATGACCTTCACCTTGCGCGTATCGCAGCGCCGCGGTGCGCCGGACGCGAAGGGCGTCCGGTTTCTCCTCCCGGCAGCGCCAGGAGGAGGGGGATTAGCGACGAATACCGAGGCGCGCGATCAGCGCACGGTACCGCTCAACATCATTTGCCCGGACGTAGTCAAGCAGGCGGCGACGGTGGCCGATCATCTTCATGAGCCCCCGACGGGTGTGATGATCACCCTTGTGAAGCCTGAGGTGTTCGGTAAGGTGATTGATCCGTTCCGTCAGGATTGCGATCTGGACTTCGGATGAACCGGTATCCGTCTCGTGGAGGCGGTACTGGGCGATGGTCGCCGTTTTATCTGGCATACGTTGCGCAAACCTTCGTTGGTAGTTAGCGCTAGCCCCGCAGACCGAATGCCCGAAGAGCTAGAAGTCGAGTGCCGGCTGAGCGGCTGCTCGGACCGGGACGGCGAACGCCGACACAAAAAGCGTAGCAGCCCTGACCCTTCCCCAAGACACCGGTGCTCCAGCGGGGCTCCAAACTCCCTAAATAGTCGAGGGATCGACCTCGATGCGC
>DAIDIA010000108.1 GCA_027459565.1 Acidimicrobiaceae bacterium
GTCTTCGTCGGCGTCTTCGTCGACCGGATCGTCGAGCGTCTGCGACGAGGGGATGCACGGTTTCAGGGAATCCTGTCGCGACGCGAGGCGCTCGCGGCGCTGGTGCCCGTGCTCATTGCCCTCGGCCTGCTTGCCGATGAGCTCGTCAACCCCGTCGGCTTCCAGCGATCACTCGAGAATCCGACAATTAATCCCCACCTCAACACCGCGATGCTTGGCTATCTCGTCCCGGGTGCGCTGATCGTCGTCGCAATCGGCGCCTTCGTCGTCCTCGGAAACCGCATGCGAACCCAATTCGCGCGTGCCGCGGTCGCCCTCCTCGCCATCTGCGACGTCGGGCTCTTCATCGCCAACAGTTCATTCGCGAGCGCACCGACCTCATTGTTCGCATCCTCGACGCCCGCCTCGGTCCGGCTGCGTCACATGCTCGGAGGACAGGGACGGTTCGCGCTCTTCGATCCCTACTACCAGATCACCGATCCGTTGCCCGAGTTCGTGCAGTCCGTCGGTCTGCCCGACCTCAACGTGCTCCAGGGCAATCCGAGCATCCAGGGATACGGCTCGATCGTGAATGGTGTCTACCAGCGCGTGACCGGTTCGCATCTCCTCAACAACCTCACCTCCACGATCCTGACCGGTCCGACCGTGAACACGCTCGACCTTCGCATCCTGCTCACGCCCTCGAGTTACCTCGAGCACGGACTCGGTACCGGAGCGTCGATCCCGCTGCCCTCGAGCATGCAGAACCTCGCCTATGGCATCCCCTTCATGGACAACGGCCCCTGGGTGATGCACCGGGACGCGACCACGACCTTCCAGCTCAGCAGGCCGCGCCTCGTCCGAAGGATCACCTTCACCCTCTCAGCGACCACGCTGTCTGGCGGGCCGCTCTCGATCACCACGTTCAACGGCACACGGGTCATCGAGAGAAAGACCGTCGACGCCTCGAGGACCGAGGAGTCCGTCGGGCTCGACGGCTCCGCGCCCATCACGACGGTGGTGTTCGCGAACACGGGCTCCGTGCCCGTCGAACTGCTCGCCGCGATGGTCACCACGACTAACCCCGGACAGCGGCTCGTGCTGAACGGACTGCTCGAGGGATTCTTGCCGAGTGGCCACTGGGTCTTTGCCGGAACCATCGGCGCGCTGAGCGCCTTCAAGAACACCCAGATCCACGGCCTCGCGTGGCTCCAGCGTCTCGGCACCCACACGCCGAACACCAATGCGGCGACCTCGGGGCGGGTGATCGTCACTCGCGGAGCGGTGACGGCAGAGCAGGTGATGCGCGTGCACACCCCGATCGCAGCGGTCCTCGTGCGTTCGGAGGCCTACAGCTCGGGCTGGAGCGTCGACATCGCGCCGATCGGCGGGGGGCAGCGCACTCACGAGATCGTGCACCGGTTCGGTCTCGTCCAGGAGGTGGCGCTTCCCGCCGGGGACTGGACGGTCACCTGGCACTACCGCCCGCGCACGCTCTTGCTCGGACTGTACCTGAGCGCGCTTGGCGCCATCATCTGGATCGGTGTCGTTGCGGTGATCCTCACGCGACGACGGAGGCTCCGTCGGTCCATCGACCGACACTGAACGGGCCAACGCGACGTTCGCGACCGTGAGCGCCCCAGACCCGCGCATTGTCTCGCCGCGGGGCCCGTGCGACCGGTAGCGTATGACCGCGGCCCCGATACCCACGCTCCTCTTGTCGACAAAGGAAACCCCGATGCAAGCTCACGAGATCACCGAAATCGAGAACCTTGCCCGTCAGCTGCGTGTCGACATCATCCGCTCCAGCACGAAGGCGGGGTCGGGCCATCCGACCTCCTCGATGTCCGCGGCGGACCTGCTCGCGGTCTTGGTCACCCGTCACCTGCGCTATGACTGGCAGAGCCCGAAGAGCCCGGTCAACGACCATCTGATCTATTCCAAGGGCCATGTCTCCCCTCTCGTCTATGCCGTCTACCGGGCTGTCGGCGTGATCGACGAGGACGAGATGATCAACACCTACCGCCAGTTCGGCTCGCGCCTCCAGGGCCACCCGACTCCGGTCCTCCCGTGGATCGACCTCGCGACCGGTTCGCTCGGGCTCGGGATCGCGGCCGCGGTCGGCATCGCACTCGCGGGCAAGGAGCTCGATCGACTCGACTACCAGACCTGGGTGCTCTGCGGCGACAGCGAGATGGCGGAGGGCTCGGTCTGGGAGGCGCTCGGCAGGGCCGCGAACTTCGGGTTGTCGAACCTGACCGTGCTCGTCGACGTCAACCGCCTCGGTCAACGCGGTCCGACCGAGTTCGGCTGGGACCTCGAGGTCTACGCACGACGGATCGAGGCATTCGGCTGCCACGCGCTCTCGATCGATGGACACGACATCGCGGCGATCGATGCCGCGATGACGAGTGCGCGCCACGCCGAGCGCCCGACCGTCATCCTCGCGAAGACCATCAAGGGCAAGGGATTCTCCGAGGTGGAAGACCGTGGGGGGTTCCACGGCGTCGCACTGAACGCCGAGCTTGCCGCCCGTGCGATCGCAGAGCTCGGTGGAACGAGCGACCTCAGGGTGCAATCACCCGCTCCGACTCCGGGCAGACCGGCCATCACGGCCGATCCCGATACGCCCGACACGTGGATGCCGATCTACGAGATCGGGACCAAGGTGGCGACGCGCAAGGCCTTCGGCGAGGCGCTCGCAGGACTTGCACACCGTCCCGAGGTCGTGGTGCTCGACGCCGAGGTCGGGAACTCGACCTACACCGAGGACTTCGAGAGGGTCGCTCCCGAGCGGTTCTTCCAGTCGTTCATCGCCGAGCAGATGATGGTCGCCACAGCGGCCGGACTCGCGGTGCGCGGTTACGTACCCTTTGCCTCGACCTTCGGCGCGTTCTTCACGAGGGCCTATGACTTCATCCGGATGATCGGGATCTCCGGGCTGCCGATCCGCCTTGTCGGCTCGCACGCCGGCGTCGAGATCGGCCCGGACGGACCCTCGCAGATGGCGCTCGAGGACCTCGCCTGCATGCGCGCGGTCAACGGCTCGGTCGTGCTGTATCCGTCTGACGCGACCTCCGCGGCCGCGCTCACCTTCCTCATGGCCGATGTCCCCGGCGTTGCCTACATGCGCACGACGCGCGGCGCCTATCCCGTGCTCTACCGCCCCGATGAGGAGTTCAGGATCGGCGGATCGAAGGTGCTCGGAGCCTCTCCGGTTGACCAGGTCACGCTCGTCGGCGCGGGCGTCACCCTCCACGAGTGCCTCCTCGCCCAGCACGAACTCGAGGAGTCCGGCATCGCGACGCGCGTCATCGACTGTTATTCGATCAAGCCCCTCGATCTCGCGACGTTCACCGAGGCACTCGGAGTCACCGAGGGACGGATCGTGATCGCCGAGGACCACTACCTCGCCGGGGGCATCGGAGAGGCGGTGACGGCCGCGCTCGTGGAGTCCGGGGTCACGCTGTCACTTCGACACCTCTGCGTCCGGGAGCTCTCGTGCTCGGGAACCCCGGCCGAACTGCTCGATCATGCCGGGATCTCCGCGCGTCACATCGTCACCGCAGCACGGAGTCTCCTGTGACCGTGGCATGCGCGCGCGAAGGGCTCGACACCACCTTGGCGCCTCCTTCGTTATCCTGATCGCATGGATCGCACACCGACCGCCCGGAGGACGCGCGGTCTCACCACGAGGATGGCCATCGCGCTGACGGCATCGCTGGTCGTCGTCTCGGGGTTCCTCGTGGCGATGATCATCAACCTCACCTCGTCGCCAAAGACGGTGACCCGATACCCGATGGCGACCTTCGTTGCCTCCTCGACACTCCAGGTGGGTTCGTCGCTACCGAACACGCCCGCCCTTCGCGAGTTGATCGGTTCGGGTTCAGAATCACTCGCCGCCATCTCGCGCCACCGGCCGATGGTGATCAACTTCTTCGCCTCGTACTGCACCGCATGCGCCGAGGAGATGCGGACGTTCGCACAGGTGTCGAGCGCGGATCGTGCGGTCCAGTTCGTCGGCATCGACACCAGCGAGCCCGATCCCGCCAAGGCCCGGTCACTCGTCCTCGGCGCGAAGATCACCTACCCCGTGCTCGTCGACAACTCCGCCTCGGTGATGCTGAACGACTTCGGCATCTCCAACCTGCCGACCACCTTCTTCGTCTCGGCCGCGGGACGGGTCACCGAGGAGGTGCTGGGCCTCGAGACTCCCGCGCAGCTGCGCGCGCATCTCGCGAAGCTCTGAGCCTCACGGCGTCAGGACGCGCCGCAGGCGCGCGCTGACAACGGTCATCCCGAGAAGCGTCGCCGCGACGAGATAGGCAATGTGCACGAGCACTATCGGTCCGACCGCTCCGACATCGAGCGCCCGCAGGAGGCTCACCCCCTGATAGAGCGGCGAGCATTCGACGACGATCCGGAACCATCCCGGGTAGACATCGAGGCCGTAGAAGGTTCCCGAGAAGAGGAAGATCGGTAGGAGTGCGAGGGAGACCGAGCCGATGTCCTGCCAGGACTTCATGAACGAGGTGGCGGCGAGGCCGATCGCGCCGAAGGCGAGACTGACGAGCGCGGCGCCGGGAAGGCACAGGATCGCCCAGTAGGAGTCGCAGTATCCGAACCCTGCCATGACGAGCAGGAAGCCAATCGAATAGATCGTCCCCCGGATGAGGGTCCAGCCGAGCTCACCGGTCGCGATGTCGATGACGCGAAGCGGCGTGGCGAGCATTGCGGCATACGTCTTCTCGACCTTGAGGTGGTAGAAGAAGTTGTACGTCGCATCGAACACCGCCCCATTCATCGCCGCGGAGGCGAGCAGTCCCGGAGCGACGAAGGTCGCGTAGCTGACCTGATGGCCATCGACACTGAGTGCTCCGACGAGTCGGCCGAGACCGATGCCGATTCCGAGCAAGTAGAAGAACGGCTCGAAGAATCCCGACACGATGTAGACCCAGCTCCTGCGGTATCCGAGGACATGACGCTCGACCACGGCGAGCGCGGGACGCAGCGCGAAAAGGTGCGGCGTGATCCGCGGCGCGCGTGCGAGCGCGTTCATCGCTCGAGCCTTCGCGAGTAGGTCCTTGACCCGAAGAGGATCCCGAGCGTCGCGAGAGCCAAAAGGTAGGCGAGATCCCCGAGGTTCGACCAGGCCAAAAGATGTCCCTCTGAAAGCGCGCGACACAGAACGACACCGTGATAGAGCGGAGTGAGTCTGGCGACGAACTGCAGCGCGCCGGGAAGCTGTGCGATGGGAAAGAACGTCCCCGAGAACAGGAACAGCGGAATGATGAGCAGCCGATTGATCGTCGAGAAGGCCTCGTCTCCGGTGAATCGCGCGGCGAGCGCAGCCATCGGCGTCGCGAAGGCGAGGCCGAGCAGCGCTGCGGCGAGGATCTCGAGCAGGCTCGCCGGCGTCCGCACGACTCCGAAGCCGGCGCTGATGCCGACGAAGACCGCGCACGCGAAGAGGAGGCGAAAGGCGATCCACGCGAGGTGGCCGAACAGGACGTCGATGACGCGAAGCGGTGTGGCGCACTGCGCGAGATAGGAGCGTTGCCAGCGGATCGCGCTCATCACCGGCCAGCTCGCCTCATTGATTCCGATCTGCATCGCCGAGGCCGCGAGGATTCCCGGCGTGACGAACCGCAGGTAGGAGACACCTCCGAGCGAGAGGGAGTGCGTGCCCACGTGGTGGTTCACGAGTCCCCCGAGGCCGATACCCAACGAGGCCAGATAGAGCGTGGGGTAGACAAAGGTCGAGAGGATCGATCCGCGCCAGGTCCTCCGGTAGAGGAGGGCCCAGAAGGAGAACGCGAGCGTCCAGCGCGGGTGCGCGCGCGTCGGCTGAGCCTCGGGACCGAAGAGGCCGACGAAGCGCGCCGAGTCAGTCATCGAGTCCCCGTCCGGTCAGCGCGAGGAAGACGTC
>DAIDIA010000109.1 GCA_027459565.1 Acidimicrobiaceae bacterium
CGCGAGATACGGCGCGAGGTCGTGTTTTCCTGCGAAGTCTGCCGCCCTTGGCTATGTTTTCGACTGATCTTGACCGGGCACTCCGGACAGGCTGTGTAAAGACTGGGAAAAGGGGAATCCGTGATTATCGTCGCTGGCTACATTGACGTCGATCCCGAAGACCGGGAGGAGTTCCTCGCCTCGCGCCAGGAGAACATCGCCCGCTCGCGCCGCGAGGAGGGCTGTGTCGAATACGCCTTCAGCGCCGACAGCTCGGACGCCTCGCGGGTGCGAGTCTTTGAGATCTGGGAGTCCTCGTCGTTGCTCGAGGCCCATCTCGAACGCCGGACGCCCGCGCAAAAGGGAGTCCCCGGCACGCCGCCGAGGGCCCGCGAACTGTACCGATATGAGGTTGGCTCCGCAGGGCCGTTACGCTCCTGATCATGACCACCGGCACCGCGCGACGATCCCTCTGGTTGAGCCGCCGGGCGCTGTTGGCGCATCTCGTGATCTCCGCGTGGGTTCCGGGCTGTCTCGTCGCGGCGTGGTGGCAGGCGACGATCGCGTTGTCGGGCAACGCGCTGAGCTACCTCTACGCCGTCGAATGGCCCGCGTTCGCGATATTCGGTGTTGTGGTCTGGTGGAACTTTCTCCACGATGACCCGGCCGAGCGCGTCAACTTCCGGCTGCGCGCCCTCGATCGTGGACCGCGACCTCCGGATTCAAGCCGAACGGCCCCACCGGCGTCTTATCGGTCGCGTGACGAAGACCCTGCCCTTGGTGCCTACAACGACTACCTTGAACAGTTGTCGAGACGACAGCGCCCCAAGACTTGGAGACGGCAATGAGTGTGCCCAAGAGGTTTCGATCGATGGACGGAGCACTCAAGCGTTACCGGTTCATGGCCTACACCGTCGGAACCGGACTCCTCATCCTCGTCTTCGTGGGAATTCCCATCCAGATCTGGGGACATTCGAAGACGGTCGTCGCAATCGTCGGGCCGATCCACGGCTACCTCTATCTCATCTATCTGGTCGCGGCGCTCGACCTCGCGAGGCGGGCGCGGTTTGGTATCGGAAGGTTGTTGGTGATGATCTCCGCCGGCCTTGTTCCCTTCGTGGCGTTCATCATCGAGCGCAAGATCGAGAAGAGCATGCACGCCGAACTCGGTGCGGTTGACGAATCCGCCGAACCGGCAGAGCATCGGTGACCGACTGACCCGGAGTTGGTAGCGTCGGTCCAACGATGACGCGACGCCGCAAGACCGAACCCGCGATTGCGCCGACGCACGCGCGCATGACCTACTGGCAGGGACTCGGACCCCACGATGAGGTCCGCGTGAAGGGAAAGCCCGGTCAGCGCAGCCGCTACGAGTTTCTTGCCTTCGTGCAGAACGTCGTCTCGGGCGAGTGCTTCATCGAGGTGCTCGGTGGACGACTTGGCAGAGATGGCGAATATCAGCGCAACATCCGGATGTTTCCCCCGGAGCGCTGTTCGCCCCCGCCGAAGAGGCGAAACCGACGCAGGGCCCCTGATCCGTCGGTCGCGCAGCTGAGCTTCGACGACCTCGAGGCTCCAGACTGATCGAATCGGTGCCGGCGCCCCGGGGGAACGGGGGCCGGCATGCTTTGCCTGCCTAGACTTGCGTCATGACCGATCACGCCCCTGTATCACTCAGTCGCGGTCTTCCCGAGACGGTGCTCCCGGATGTACCCGTCGAGTGGCGCGACGCTCTCGCGCGGGCGATCGAGGAGCCAGACGACAGGCGACGGGACGCGGTCGCGCTTGTCGCGGCACGTTTCCCGCGTTATCTCGATGCATGGGCAGAGCTTGCCAACCTTGCGCGAGATGCGACCGAGGCGTACGCCTACGCAAGGGTCGGATATCACCGGGGTCTCGACACGCTGCGTGGCGCGGGTTGGCACGGCACGGGATACGTGCGCTGGCAGCACGAGAGCAACCGCGGATTCCTCCTCGCGCTCGAGGCGCTGCGCCGCAGCGCCGGTGAGATCGGCGAACACGAGGAGGAGGAGCGGTGCGCGACCTTCCTTCGCCAGCTCGATCCCAACTGGGTGTCACCGCATCCGTGAACAACGGTCGCCGAATCGTGATGATCACCGGCTGCTCGATGGGAATCGGACGGAGTTCGGCGCTTGCGTTCTTGAAGCAGGGATGGACCGTGGTCGCGACCGCTCGGACGCTTGCCTCGATCTCCGACCTCGAAGCGCGGGGATGTCACTGCTTCCAGCTCGATGTCACCGATGAGCAGTCGATGCAAGAGACGGTCGACGCGGTCCAAAGGAGATTTGGCGCGATTGACGTCCTGGTCAACAATGCCGGTTACGGCGTCTATGGCCCCGTCGAACAGCTCTCTCGCAAACTGCTCGTCGATCAGTTCGAGACGAATGTCTTCGGGCTCGTGAGGCTCTCGCAGATGGTCCTGCCGGGAATGCGAGAGCGGCACTACGGACGAATCGTCAACGTGTCATCTGTCGCCGGACGGTTCTCCCTCCCGATGGGCGGCGCGTACTTTGCCTCCAAGCACGCGGTTGAGGCATTCAGCGATGCGATGCGATACGAGACAAGACCGTTTGGCATCTCCGTGATCCTCGTCGAGCCCGGGCCGGTGCGCACGCAGTGGGCGGCCACGGCGATCTCCTCCGTCGAGATCGAAGACGACTCTGACGCTGACCCGTACAGCAACATGAAGCTCGCCGCGATCGGACAACTCTCGGATATGACCGCGGGTATGGTGGCGCGGTTCGCGACCACGCCTGATCGCGTCGCGTCGGTGATCGTCCGTGCCGCGAGTGCGAGTCGACCCCGCAGTCGATATCGCGCCGGGTTCCTCGCCCG
>DAIDIA010000110.1 GCA_027459565.1 Acidimicrobiaceae bacterium
CCCGATGGCTCCCTGCCGTTGCTCCGACCGATGAGCGAGGTCGCCGGCAGGATGGCGCCGATGGTCGCGGCGACGCACCTCATGCGACCCGGGGGCGGCCGCGGCGTGCTCATGAGCGGCGTTCCCGGCGTGGCACCGGCGCGCGTGGTGGTGATCGGGGGGGGTGTCGCCGGACTCGCGGCCGCGACGATCGCGCGGGGCATGCATGCGCACGTGCAGATACTCGACAAGAACCTTGACCTGCTCCGTTCGATCGATCATCACTTCGACGGGGCGATCGAGACGGTCGCATCGAACATGCACAACCTCGAAGAGGCCTGTCTCGAGGCGGACATCGTGGTCGGGGCGGTGCTCAATGTCGGGGCGAAGGCGCCGAAGCTCGTCTCGCGCGATCTCGCCGCTCGCATGCGCCACGGTTCGGTGCTCGTCGACATCTCGGTCGACCAGGGGGGCTGTTTCGAGGCGACGCGACCGACGACGCACTCTGACCCGGTGTTCTTCGAAGATGGGTGTGTCTACTACTGCGTCGCCAACATGCCCGGGGCGACGCCCGCGACCTCGACCCAGGCGCTCGCGAATGCGACCCTTCCCTACTGCGTGGAGCTTGCGAACCGGGGCTGGAGGGCGGCTGCGAGCGAGAATCGCGCACTTCGCGAGGGAGTCAACGTGGTCGGTGGTGCCGTCACCTACGGACCGGTCGCGCAGGCACACGGGCTGGTCAGCAGCGATATCGACGCCTTCGTCGCCAGCGGTCAGCCCTGAGCGCTCCCGTCGTCAACGACGCGGACGAAAGACGCGCAACCTCGATCTCGCATCGCCGAGAGTCGCGGTGAGCGACGGTCACCGCGCGCGCCCCGTTTGTCGGCCGTCGCTCGCGATGGTGTGGCGATGCGCGCGATTGAAGCGGTCGACGCGCGAAGGCGGCGCTTTGTACTTTCGACATGTGTTCGTTATGCTCTCGGTCGCCAGCAGAGAGTCGCGAAGTTGTGTTTTGCGAAGAGGTGCTGTCGGGAGAATTCTTCCACCGACCGGGGGGCAGGGTGGCGTGACGCAGACGGTTCTTGGCACTACGAACGAAGAGCATCTCGGAGTGGGCGCGTTGTGCTCTTCGTCAGGGGCTGGCGCGCGATGAACCTTTTCATCGAATCGACGGGGTTCGGCATCGTCGTCGCCTCGATCCTCTCGATCGCGGCGGTCGGATTCACCCTCCAGTGGGGTGTCACGAACATCTTGAATCTCGCGTACGTGGACTTCATGATCCTCACCGCGTACCTCGACTACTCGCTGAGCCAGGTTGCGGGACTCGACTTCTGGGTATCGGCGATCCTGTCGGTGCTCGCGGTCGGCGGGTTGTCCGTCGCGTTCAACCACTTCCTCATCCAGCCCTTCGTCCGGCGCGGCATCAAGTTCTTCTACCTGTTGATCATCGCCTTCGCGACCGGGACCGTCTTGCAGTACGTCATCCAGTCGATCTGGGGATCGACGTTTTTCAACATCAGCGTCGGCGGCAACCAGTCCTACAACATCGGAGGGATGCTGCTGACCGAGTCGCAGCTGATCATCATCGGCATGGCGCTCTTCGTGATGGTCTCGCTCCATCTGCTCCTTACGAAGACCGACTTTGGACGCTCGATGCGCGCGGTGGCGATCAATCCGACGCTCGCGCAGTGCTCGGGAATCCGCACCGCGGTCGTTCTGAACGCCACATGGTTCCTCACCGGCGTTCTCTGTGGGATCTCGGGGCTCGTGCTCGCGTTCAACACGGCGACCTTTGACGTGAACACCGGCACGGTGTACATCTCGCAGATCCTCGCGGCCGTCGTACTCGGTGGCATCGGTTCTCCCTATGGGGCGATGCTCGCCGCGGTCATCATCGGCCTCATCTCCGAGTGGGCCTCCGCGTTCATCAATCCCTTCTTCAACGTCGTCGTCGCTTTGATCGTGCTCGTGGGCGTGTTGCTCTTCCGGCCCGAGGGCCTGCTCCGCTCGCTGACGACGAGTTCGGGAGGTGGAACCTCATGACCTCGTTCCTCATCACGATGGGGATCTACTTCTTCATCGACCTGATCCTCGTGCTGAGCGCGAACCTGCAGCTTGGCCTGATGGGGATGGCAAATCTCGGCTTCGTTTTGTTCCTCGGGATCGGCGCGTACGCAGCGACGATCTTCTCGATCGGTCCGGAGCCCGCGAACTCGCTCCAGCAGTACTTCTTCGGCGTCGCGCTTCCGTTTCCCTTGCCGATCATCCTCGCGATCATCTGCGGAATGATCGGGGGACTCCTCGTCGGACTCGTCTCGCTCTATCGCATGCGTGGCCACTACCTCGCGATCATCACGCTCGCGATCCTGACGATCTGCTCCACGCTCGTCGAGGGATATCCGAGGTTCCTCGGTGGCAGCAACGGGCTCACGGGAATTGTCCAGCCGCTCTCGTCGCTGACGAGTTCGTACAACGGGTACCAGCTCATCTTCCTCGGGCTGAGCGGGGTGCTCTGTCTCGCGGTCTTCATTTTCTGCCAGCGCTTCATCCACTCGCCGCTTGGCCGGATGGCGAAGGCGGTGCGCGAGAACGAGACCGCGGTGACGACGCTTGGCATCAACCCGTTCCGCGTGCGACTGCTCGCGACGGTCTGTGGAGGCGGCATGGCCGCGCTTTCGGGGGCGCTCTTGGCCGAATACGTGACCGCGTGGGGGATCGCGCCGTGGTCGTTCACGGAGATCTTCCCGGCGACCGCGGCGATGATCATCGGTGGGCGCGGCAACAACTGGGGCGTCGCTCTTGGGACCTTCATGACCTACGTCGTCGTCGGTCAGGGCCTTCCCTTCCTGCCGGGGGTTTCATCGAACCCCGAGCTCGGTTATGCGATCCAGTGGATCATCTACGGCGTCGCACTGGTCGCATTCCTCTGGTTCCGCCCCTCTGGCCTCTTGCCCGAACAAAAGGGACGCTGGAAGCACGCCCCCGAATTCGTGCCAGCGACGATGTCGAGCGCGTCCGATTTGCCCGCGGCGCCATCGGTTGCCGAGCAGGTCGCCGAAGAGGGGGCGCATTCGCATGACCAGTGATGCCATCCTCGAGGTGGAAGATGTCAGCTGTGCCTTCGGCGGCGTCCAGGCGGTCGACCACGCCTCGCTCACGATCGACCGCGGATCGATCACCGGACTGATCGGACCCAACGGCGCGGGCAAGTCGACGATGGTGAACATCATCTCTGGCCACACGAAGGGCCAGGAGGGCAGGGTCGTCTTCGCCGGTCAGGAGACAACGGGCCTCGCCCCCTACCAGGTGGCACGCCGCGGGCTGATCCGCACCTTCCAGCTCTCGAGCGAGTTTCCCAACATGACCCTCTTGGAGAACATGCTCGTCGCTCCAAGACAGGTCGGGACGAAGTTCTGGAATGCGATGTTCCGCAAGTCGGTCTGGAACCGCGAGGAGTACGCGCTGCTCGAGAAGGCGCGCCATCTTCTCGTGGAGTTCGGCCTCTACAAGCTCGCCGATGAGTACGCGGGAAATCTGAGCGGTGGACAAAAGCGCCTGCTCGAGATCGCCCGTGCGCTGATGGCCGATCCGACGATGCTGGTGCTCGACGAGCCGATGGCCGGCGTCTCCGGCGTCCTCATCGACCGACTGGTCGATCACATCCTCGAGCTCAACAGGTCCGGGCTGACCTTCCTCGTCATCGAGCACGACCTCGAGGTCATCGACCGCCTGTGCGAGAACGTCTACGTCATGGCCCAGGGCAGCGTCCTCGCCTATGGTCCGATGTACGAGCTGCGCCAGAATGAGAGTGTCCTTGAGGCCTACCTTGACTGAGACCGCCCCCGCCACCGCGACGATGACGCCGTCGACGCGCGACGGCTCGCATCACGTGCTCGTCGTCACGGATGTCACCGCGGGCTATGGCCCGGTGCCGATCATCCACAATGTCGATCTGCGCGCCGAGTCCGCGCGTCTCGTGGCGCTCATCAGACCCAACGGCGCGGGCAAGTCGACGCTGTTGAAGACGATCATGGGCATCTTGGTGCCGCGCAACGGTTCGATCATGCTCGACGACACCCCGGTGCATGGACTGCGCCCGGACCAGATCGTCCGCGCCGGGATCGGTTACGTGCCCCAGGTGGGAGACGTCTTTGACCATCTCACCGTCGCCGAGAACCTCTCGGTCGGCGGAATCATCGCCAAGAAGAGTCGCGAGGCAAAACGCGAGGAGGTGCTGACGCTCTTTCCGGTGCTCGCTCCGCGCCTCAAGCAGCGCGCGCGCACCCTCAGTGGAGGCGAGCGCCGTATCCTGGCGGTCGCGCGTGCGCTGATGGGCTCACCAAAGCTCGTGATCATGGATGAGCCGAGCGCAGGTCTGAGTCCTAGGGCGATGAACCTCGTCTGGGAGCATCTCGAGATCCTGCGCAACGACGGGCTGGCGTTGCTCGTCGTCGAACAGAAGGCCAAGGCGATCATGGCGATCGCGGACTGGGTCTACGTCCTCGTCGACGGGCGCAACGCGCTCGAGTCGTCGGGGGAGACGATGCTCGCGAACGTGCACGATCTTGGAAGAATCTTCATGGGCCAGCAGCTCACGCTGAATACGGAGCGGGTGGTACCGGAGGGGGAATAACCTCAGAAGCACAGCATCAGCCAATATCGGCAATAGAGAAGCAAGGGGGACAGCATGGGCAGACAACCATTTTTCCTGAGAGGGAAGATGAAACTCGCAACGCTTGTCGTAGCGGTTGCGCCAGTATTCGCACTCACGGCGTGTGGATCGGCGAGCACGGCACCGACGAGCCACAAGGCATCGGGCGCTCCGGTGCAGATCGACGTCTTCAGCCCGTTCTCGGGCGCGAACGCGTTCATCGGCACGACGTTCAACCTTCCGCCGGTCAAGATGGGCGCAGCGCTCATCAATGCCGCCGGAGGCGTCAACGGCCACCCGGTCTCGGTCATCGCGACGGACTCGGGAACCGACCCTGCAGATGCGCTGCCGGCAATCCAGCGGCTGTTCGTCCAGCACTCGAACCTGTCGGGAATGCTCGCGCTCGACTCGTCGAACGCCCCCGCGCTCGCGCCGTTGATGAACCAGCACAAGGTCGTGACGATGAGCCTCGCGGGAACGGCCTCGCTTGACAAGAACCCGTACAAGTTCTTCTACCGCCTCGCCTCCCCGGACTCGATGATGGGGACCGCCCTTGCCCAGACGACGCTGCACCTCGGATACAAGAAGGTTGCGCTGATCTTTGACTCGAGTGGAACGTCGCAGTCCGATGTTCCCGGCATCGTCAAGGAGTACCTCAACCACGGCGGGAAGATCGCACTGAACCTCACGGTGCAGGTCGACCAGTCCTCGTATCGCACCGAGGTCGCCAAGCTCAAGGCGGCGAACGTCCAGGCGCTCATCACCGAGACCGACCCGCAGACTGCGGCAACGCTGTTCGCGAACATGAAGCAGCTCGGTGTCCTCGGACTGCCCGTCATCGGTGGCGCCGAGGATGACGTCGCCTCCTACTTCACCTCGGTCGCGAAGGCCGTCGGAGGGATGGCGGTCGCCGCGAAGTGGATGTACGTCGAGAACTTCGCGCCAGCGACTGCACCGGGGCAGAACTACTTCAATGCCCAGTGGGCAAAGGCCGACCCCAAGGGCGGCGCACCGGTGCCTCCCCAGTACGCGCTCTATGACGGACTGAACATCATGGCGCTCGCGATGGACGAGGCGCACTCGTCGAACCCCGCGGTGTACGTGAACTTCATCAAGAAGGTCACCTACAACCCCGGCGGCAAGACCGTCTCGAACTACGCGCAGGGTCTCGCCGCATTGAACGCGGGCCAGAAGATCCAGTACTCGGGAGCTTCGGGTCAGCTCGTGTTCAACAAGTACAACTGGCCACCGCAGGGCTTCGAGTTGTTGAAGCTCACCCCGAAGGGAACCCTGGTGTCTGTGTACAAGCAGACGGCAGCCTCGGTCGGTGCGTTCTTCAAGTAGTCATCGCATCATCTGACAGGGGAGCTCCGTCGCAGATGCGGCGGAGCTCCCCTCCGTTCGCAGGCCCCGCGGGCTAGGCCGTTGTGCATTGAGCGGGTGCGCGACGAGGCACCGATCTCGACTGCGCGGTGAGTCGGACCGGTGCACCGGAATTTTCTACATGCAGGGATGTCGCGAACGGCGCGACAGTCGGTCTTTGTTCGGAGGAGCACATCATGGTCGAGCGCTACCAGGTCATTATCGTC
>DAIDIA010000111.1 GCA_027459565.1 Acidimicrobiaceae bacterium
TACCCAAGCTCTGCAAGCTCGGCCTGCAGACGGCTCTGCTCCTCGCGTAGCAGCGATTCATACTTGGACAAAGAGAGTTCGGCGCTCATGGGTTCAGCCTAGTGAGGGAAGGGGTCATCGGGGACAATCAGGCGCCCCACCTTGGTTTATCGTGTCGTGCGAGACCCCTTGATGCCCCGAGCTCGCGGATGTGCCGCCATATAGGCACGTGCGAGATGCTCAGGGGAGACCTTTGTATAGACCTGCGTCGTCGTTATCGATGCATGCCCGAGAAGCTCTTGAACCACGCGGATATCTGCACCGTGGGCGAGCAGATGGGTTGCAAAACTGTGTCTCAATACGTGCGGCGACACGCGCTCCGCGAGGCCAGCCCGCTCGGCGACGGAGCGGATTGCCACCCATGCTCCCTGGCGGTTCATCCTTCTTCCTCGAGATGACAAGAACACAGCCTCTGCGTCCTCTCGGGTCCTCCAGCGAACTGGGACGAAGGAGACCCTGCCGCTCGTGCCGAACCAGGATCGCAACGCGTCGAGCGCGAAGTGGCCGATTGGAACAATCCGCTCCTTGGATCCCTTGCCAAAGACCCGCAGGAGCGCGCTGTCGAAGTCGACATCGCCAATCGAGAGATTGACGAGCTCCGAGATGCGAATGCCAGTTGCATACAGGACCTCCAACATCGCGCGATCGCGTAACGAACGAGCATCATCGCCCGAGCACGCCAGAAACAGCGCCTCCACCTCCTCTTCGCTCAGGGCCTTTGGAATCGCCGCCGGTAGGTGGGGAGGTTCCACGCCGGCTGTTGGATCGTGAGACGCGCCGCGTTCGTCAACGCAGAACTGGTGTAATCCGCGGATCGCGGCAAGCGCTCTGGCTCGAGTCGAGGCACGCTGATTCGCTGCACGGAGAAAATGGAGGTAGTCCTCGATGATGGACTCGTCGACCTCAAAAAGACTCAAACCCCTTGCGCGGAGAAACTCCTCGTAGCATTCGAGATCGTGGCGGTAGGCCACGATCGAATTCGATGCGCGGCCGCGTTCGACGACAAGATACGAGAGGAATTCCTCGGCGTCCCGACTGAGCACGGTCACCGCAGGCACACCGCCAACGACTACCGTGCCGCCCGGTCGCTGAGGACGCGTTCCGCGAGGGTCACGGCGATGATTGTCTTCGCATCGACGATCTCTCCATTGCGGACCATTCGCCAGAAGTCGAACAGCGGCACGGGCACAACCGCCATGAACTCTTCCTCGATGCCATGCGCGTCGCGCTCGATCGGAAGAAGACCCTCAGCGAGGAAGCAGGTGGTCAGTTCGTCGGTGAATCCCGGCGAGTTCAGGAAAGATCCAAGTTTTGATATTCGCTCCGCCCTTCGGCCCACCTCCTCCGCGAGTTCTCGTTCAGCGGCCAACTCAACAGGCTCATCGGGAATGTCGAGCTTCCCCGCGGGAATCTCGAGGATGGAGCGATCGAGCGCCCCGCGGTACTGGCGAACCATGAGGATCGAGACCGGATCACCCTCCAGCGCGACGACGCAGACAGCTCCCGGATGGCGCACGATCTCACGCTCGAATGTGTATCCATTCGGATCGAGAAAGGTCCCCGTGGTCAGCTGGAAGAAAAAGCCTGCATGGCGGACGCGCTCGCCGAGAAAACGAAATCCGGGAGCATTAGGTGACAACATGCGTGTCGATCTCGAACAGATGCGGGTTCCGCGCTCTCGCGCGTTCGAGTCCCGCGGCAACAAGCTCCCGGAAGAGCGGATGGGGTCGTTCCGGGCGGCTCTTGAACTCCGGATGGGCCTGTGTGCCGACCCAGAATCGATGCCCCGGGAGTTCGATGAACTCCACAAGCCGTCCGTCCGGTGAGGTTCCGCTCAGACCGAGACCTGCGTCCTCGAGGCGCTGGCGGAACCGGTTGTTGACCTCGTACCGATGCCTATGGCGTTCTGTGACGGTGAGATCGTCATAGATTCGAGCCACTTGTGATCCGGGTTTGAGCAGCGCGACATAGGCGCCGAGGCGCATGGTGCCGCCCATGTCTATGACATCGACCTGCTCGTCCATGAGCGCGATCACCGGAAATTCGAGGGAATCGGCAAATTCTGCGGAGTGCGCCCCTGGCATGTTGGCCACATGGCGCGCGAAATCGATCACCATGACCTGGAGTCCAAGGCAGATACCGAGGCAGGGAAGGTCGTTTTCTCGCGCGTAGGTCGCTGCGGCGATCTTGCCCTCGACTCCGCGTTCACCGAAGCCTCCGGGAATGACGATTGCGTCGAGATTGTCCAGATCAGCCGACACATCCTTGTCAATGAACGATTCGGCCTGTATCCACTCGAGCTCAACGCGCGCGCCGTGCGCGAATCCAGCATGGCGCAGGGACTCGACGACCGAGAGGTAGGCATCGGGCATGTTGATGTACTTGCCGATTATCCCCACCCGGACCCGTTCGTTGGCATCGTTGACACGTCCGACAAAATCCTCCCAAGTACGAAGGTCAACACTGCGTTCCGGGCCCTCGAGATTCAGGATCTGGCAGACCGTGGAATCGAGTCCCTCTTCGTGGAGCAACAGAGGAATCTCGTAGATGCTCGAGGCATCGACTGCCGACACCACGGCATTGATCGGAACATCGCACAGAAGCGAGATCTTCTGCTTGAGTGAATCACTTATCGGATGATCGCTTCGGCAGACGATGACATCGGGCTGGATGCCTCGTCCACGAAGCTCCGTCACGCTGTGCTGGGTCGGCTTCGTCTTCTGCTCTCCAGAGGGCGCAAGATACGGAACAAGGGTGAGGTGGATGTAACACACATTCTCCCTGCCGACCTCGCGGCGGAACTGGCGGATTGCCTCGATGAACGGAACGATCTCGATGTCTCCTACGGTTCCACCGACCTCGACGATGAGTACATCGACATCGTCATCAGCAAGACGAAGGATTCGCTCCTTGATCTCATCGGTGATGT
>DAIDIA010000112.1 GCA_027459565.1 Acidimicrobiaceae bacterium
ACGTCCGCGTCCTGCTCGATCGCTCCCGACTCACGAAGGTCTGCGAGCATCGGACGCTTGTCGGCACGGCTCTCGAGCGTTCTTGAGAGCTGACTCAGCGCGACAACGGGAATGTTGAGCTCGCGGGCGAGAATCTTGAGCCCCCGGCTGATCTCTGAGATCTCGACCTGTCTGTTCTCCGCAGAGTTGCGTCCGGACATCAGCTGCAGATAGTCCACAACGACGAGACCGAGACCCTCGCGGCTCTTCATCCTCCGCGCTCTGGCCCTGATGTCCATCACGGTCACATTCGGGTTGTCGTCGATGTGCAAAGGAGCCGCGGACAACCGGCTGATGGCGTTGGTGACCTTCGTGTAGTCCGTATTGAGGAGTCGTCCGTTTCGCATACGCGTGGCATCGACGCGGGCCTCGGCGGAGAGCACCCGCTGGGCGAGCTCGAGATGGCTCATCTCGAGCGAGAAGAACAGCACCGGCAGACCGGTGAGCGCTGCATGTACCGCCGCTCCGAGAGCGAACGCCGTCTTCCCCATCGAGGGCCGCGCACCGACCACCACGAGGTTCGAGGGCTGCAGTCCCGCGAGGAGTCGGTCGAGATCGGTGTATCCCGTCGGCACGCCGGTGATCTCCTCGCCCCGGTCAATCAGCTGCTCAAGTCGATCGAGTGTCTGGTCCAAGAGATACGAGATCGGGGCAACCGAATCTACGGTGCGACGCTGCGCAACCTCGAAGACCATCGTCTCGGCCTGATCGACGGCGGCGGTGACATCATCGGGAAGTCCGTAACCGAGTTCGGCGATCTCGTTGGCGACGCCGATCAGGCGTCGGAGCAACGCGTGCTCCTCGACGATCGCGGCGTAGCGCGAGGCGTTCGATATCGCGGGCGTATTGGACTGCAACGCAACGAGCACCGCTGCGCCGCCGATGTCCTCGAGCGCTCCGGCGCGACGAAGCTCCTCGGCGACGGTGACTGCGTCGGCCGGTTCAGCCCTGTTGTAGATCGAGGTGATCGCAGAGAAGATCTGTGCATGCGACGGCTTGTAGAAGTCCGCCGCGCCGCAGCGCTCGATGGCCGCCGATATCGCGTCTCGCGAGAGCAGCATCGCGCCGATCAGTGACTCTTCGGCCTCGAGGTTGTGCGGAGGGATGCGACCGGCAATGACCGACACCGGCGCAGCGGGACGATTACGTCGTCGAAGATCTTCGGTACTTTGTGCCATGTTCCTCCACCCTTACGCACCGGGCCTCTGCATAACTTGAAAAAGTTCGGGATAACTGAAACAAGCTCGGGAAATCTCGAGAATCCTGTGGATGACTGGTGGATAACCTGCCACCGACCCGCTCGTCATCGGTTCGATGATCTCCTGAATGTCTTACTCCGGCCACGGAATGCCACCTTAAGGGTCAGTTGGGTCATCCCTCGGCCCGACTGGGGATGACGAGGGCGCCAGATAGCAGAAAAATCGGCCGATCCACAAGTTGGACCGGCCGATTCCTCAATTCACACCTGATCCCTGCTACTCGGCAACTACCTCGAGATGCAGCTGAAAGGTCACGTCATGGTGCAGGCGAACACCCACCTGATGCTCGCCGATCTCCTTGATCGGCTCGTGCGCAAGCAACGAGTGGCGGTCGATGACCGCCCCTGACTGACGCTCGACCGCGGCGACGATGTCTGCCGCGGTGACCGAGCCAAACAGCTTGCCCTCGCGTCCGGACTTCGCCGCGATAGTGAACACCATCGGCACGAGCCGCTGGGCGATTGTCTCTGCCGAGTCACGGTCCTTGGCGTCACGAAGGTCGCGAGACCTGCGCATCTTCGCGGCTTGGTCGGCGATTCCGTCCGAGGCAGCGATGGCGTTTCCGGCCGGGATCAGGTTGTTGCGCGCGTAGCCGTCAGCGACGCTGACGATGTCGCCGCGCTTGCCAACCCCAGCGACGTCACTTCTCAACACGACCTTCATGCGCCCTCGCCTCCCACGCTCTCGACATCCGCCTCGGCATCGACGAGGTCCTCATCGACGCTGTCGGGCTCGTCGAGCACGAGCAGCTCGATCGCGCTCTCGTCCTCAGTGACTTCGGTCTTTGGACGCGAATATCCACCCTCGCGCGGTCCGCGCCCGGCTCCACGCCCTCCGGGTCGTTCGCTTGTCGTGCGCTGTGTGTAAGGCAGAAGCGCGAGTTCGCGGGCGGTCTTGATCGCGATCGCGACATCACGCTGGTGCTGCTGACAGTTACCAGAGACGCGTCGCGCGCGAATCTTGCCGCGGTCGGACATGAACTTGCGAAGCAGATTGACCTCTTTGAAGTCGATGTGATCGATATGGTCCTTGCAGAACATGCAGACCTTCTTCTTGGTCCGACGTCCTGTGTCTTTCGGGGCCCGACGAGTCGATGTCGAACGGTCCCGGTCATTGTTGCGCGCCATTAAAAGGGCTCCTCGTCCTCGTTGTATGTCGGTGCTGCACCCGCAGTTGCACGGGGAGCGCCACTTGCATAGCTGTTGCCCTCACCTGGGCCACGTCGCTCGTTCTTCGAGATCTGGGCAGTTGCCCACCGCAGACTTGGTCCAAGCTCGTCCGCAATGATCTCCACACGCGACCGCTTGTCCCCCTCGGGGGTCTCCCACGAACGCTGTTCAAGGCGCCCGGAGACGATCACGCGCGTTCCCTTGGTCAGGGTCTCGCTGACGTTCTCCGCCATCTCACGCCAGCAGACGACATCGAAGAACGAGGTCGCCTCCTCCCACTCCTGGGTTGCGCGGTTCTGCCAGCGTCGATTGACAGCAAGACCGAACGTCGCAGTCGCCTGACCCGAAGGAGTGAAACGCAGCTCGGGGTCGCGGGTGACATTTCCTACAAGCACCACATTGTTTCCGTTTGCCATGGTTCGCCTCCGCTCGTTACTTCGAAACCGGAATGCTGCGGTCGGGCTGACGGATCACGCGGTGACGGATCACGTCGTCACTGAGCGAAAGCATCCGGTCGACCTCAGCGATGACGGCCGGTTCGCCGGACGCCTCGATAATGACGTAGTAGCCCTCGGTGCGGTGCTTGAGCTCGTAGGCAAAGGTCCGTCGGCCCCAGCGGTCGATGCGACCCGTAGTGCCTCCCTTGGAGCGCACGTACTCACCGATCTTGTCGGTCGTCTCTCGGATGATGTTCTCATCGAGCGTCGCGTCGAATATGACAACTATTTCGTATGGCCGCACTGCGGCTCACCTCCTCCGGACCCAACGCCACAACGGCGGGGACCCCGATTTTCGGGGCAGGGGTGTAACTGGAGCGCCTATCCTAACCGATTCCGGCCGCCCCGAGCTCTTCCCCGTGCCCCTGCGATCTGTGCACTCTCTCGCAGAGCACGCTGCGAGAGAGTCTTCGGTAAATGATCCTTCCAGGTGCCTCTACCGCTCGAGCTACCCGCCAGCGACCCGGGAGGGTGCCGGCTCATCCTGCCTTTAGTGGTAGCTCTCCTCGTCACCTGGGAACGATCCCGACCGCACGTCCGCACTATAAGACGCCACTGCGTCACGGGCGGCAGAGGCAAGGTCGGCGTAGCGCCGGACGAACTTCGCGGCTGGCCGGCTCGCAAGGCCAAGCAGGTCATGGAGCACGAGCACCTGGCCATCGCAGTCAGGTCCCGCGCCGATTCCAATCGTTGGAATCTCGATCGCCTCGGTGACGGACCTCGCGAGCGACCTCGGTACCCCCTCGAGCACGATCGCAAAACAGCCGTTCTCCTCGAGCAAGAGCGCGTCCTCGAGCAGCGCCTTTACCGAGGCATCGTCGCGCGCCTGCACGCGCAGGCCGCCCATCGTGTGGATCGACTGTGGAGTGAGTCCGAGGTGACCCATGACGGGAATCTGCGCATCGAGCAGCGCGCGCACGACCGGGATCCTGTTCTTGCCACCCTCAAGCTTGACGGCCTGAGCGCCCGCGCGAATGAGCGTCGCCGCGTTCTCGACGGCGTTCGCGGTTGTGGTGTGATAACTCATCCAGACCATGTCCGCGACGATCAACGCCGCGGGATCTGCCCGCGAGACCGCGGCGGTGTGATGCGCAATATCGGCGATCGTCACCGAGAGCGTGTTCTCCATGCCGAGCACGTTGTCACCGACCGAGTCCCCGACGAGGATGACGTCGACTCCTGCCTCGTCGACGATGCGGGCAAAGGGCGTGTCATACGCCGTGACCATGACGATCGGGTCCGCACCTCGCCGGCGCTTCCGTTCAGAGATCCGCGGAGCGGTCATCGGTGTCGCCATCTG
>DAIDIA010000113.1 GCA_027459565.1 Acidimicrobiaceae bacterium
CGTGGCTGAGCGCATCGCCGGTGAAGACCTGGCCGCGGAGCACCAGGAAGTATCCGACGAGTCCCGACGCGAGTGCGATGGCACCTCCCGCGATGAAGGCGTGGTCCATGAACGACAGCGAGAGCATGTTCGAAATTCCGACGAACGGCTGCATCACGATCCCACCGTGAGGCTCGATTGACGAGGCGGCAAGACGGCTCGCGTCCACTCGATGCCCAACGCGAGGAGGTAGAAGCAAAATCCGAAGGTGGTGAGGTAGAAGCCGACCGGGTAGGGGGAGAAGTACGCGGCGCCGAGCGCGCACCAGGTTGTCGCCACACCGATCGCCACGCTGATCAAGAGACTGACCTTCGCACTGCTCGTCAGGCGCTGTGCCGCGGCGCTCGGCATGACGAGGAGCGCGAAGACGAGGAGCGAGCCGGTGATCTGGCTCGCCGAGGCGACCGCGAGGCCGAGGAGGATCATGAACGCCATTGTGAGCATTCGCACGGGAACGCCGCGCGCAGAGGCGACATCATGGTCGACGCTCGCGAAGAAGAGCGGTCGGCCGATCGCCACGAGGCCCGCGAGGGCGACGAGACAGACCACCGCGAGGACGATCACCTGGCTGTTGGAGATCCCGAGGAAGCTCCCGAACAAAAGCGCTGTCGTCTGGTTCAAAAAGCCCCGCGAGAGACTCATGAAGAGGACTCCGCTCGCGAGCGCGAAGGCCTGGAGCGTTCCGATCGCCGCAGACCCCGATCCGCGCGCGCGACCCGACGGCGTCTGGGGGAGCGCGCCGATCACGAGTGCCCCGGCGATGCAGGCGGCGAAGTAACCGAATGCGACGGGAATGCCGAGAAGAGCCGCCCCGGCCGCGCCCGGGAACCCGATCACCGCCAGCGTGTGGCCGGCGAACGTCTGGCCTCTCAGCACCATGAACCATCCGATGGCACTCGCCCCGATCGCCACGACCGTGCCGGAGATGAACGCGTTGACCATGAAGTGGTAGCCAAAGAGCTGGTAAAGGTCACTGACGATGTTGAACGAGGGTCCAGAGGAGCTCCTGGACGCGGCGATTGGGGCGGCGATCGAGGCCGTGATCGCGATCATGGTTGGGGTCCATGGTGATGCGGGGCCGGGCTCGTTCCCTCATTGCCGTGATGGGTGTGGCTGTGGTGATCTGGTGACTCATGGACGTGCCGGTCGGAGTGGAAGGCCGGAGGTTCGGGCTGACCGACCACGACGAGTCGGTTGTCCGAGGTGGTGAGGACCTCGATCGGCGTCTTGAACAGGCGCGTCAGCGTCTCGCTGGTGATGACCTCGCGCGGTGTCCCTGAGACGGCGCCCCCGGGGCCGATATAGATCACGCGATCGAGATACGGGAGGATCGGATTGACGTCGTGGGCGACCATGACGACGGTCACTCCCTCGGTCGCGCTGATGTGATGGATCAGGGCTGCGATCGCGCTCTGGTTCGAGAGATCGAGGCTGTCGAGGGGCTCGTCGAGGAAGAGGAGCTTGGGTCTTTGCACGAGCGCCTGGGCGATGAGGAGCCGTTGTTGCTCCCCTCCGGAGAGTTGTCCGATCGGCCGGTGGGCGAACTGCGTTGCGCCGACGAGCGCGATCACCTCGTCGACGCGGTGCTGGCGGTCGCGCGCGGCGCGTCGCAGGAGGCGCCGCGGAAGGGGGATCCCGAAGCGGTTGCCGTCGAGACCAAGCCGCACGATGTCGATCCCGCGTACGCGCAGCGAGGGATCGAAGCTCCTGCGCTGGGGGAGGTAGCCGATCTCCTGGCGTCTCGACCCCGGAGGGCCGCCAAGGACCTCGATCTCGCCAAAGTGGATGTCGAGCATTCCGAGCGCCACCTTGACGAGCGTCGATTTTCCCACCCCGTTTGGTCCGAGGATCGCCGCAAAGTCACCGGGCGCGATCTCGAGATCGACATCGCGCCAGACCGTCTTCCCGTTGATCTCCACGCAGGCATCGCGGAACCGGACGATCGGCTCGCGATCGAGGGCCGGTGGTCGCGCGTTCGTTGGGTGTCTCGCGTCAGTCATGGGTACGTTGTGCCTTTGCG
>DAIDIA010000114.1 GCA_027459565.1 Acidimicrobiaceae bacterium
AAGGATTCCCGTCCACGTCACCACAAGCGAGGTGACTCCGAGATTCAGCACCGGATCTTTGGGAATGAGACCGGCTATCCCCCAGATCGCGAAGCTGAGCATCAACAACGCGATGACCGTCGGGATGGCGATCGCGCCGTGCAGGTACGTCCCGAATATGAGCAACGGCACCATCACGATCCCGACCAGTGTCGCTGGACGATATCCCGCCTGCTGCAACGAGGAGAAGAGTTCGGCCGCAGCGACCGTCGACGCGAAGACGACGAGCAAGAGCGTCGTCCTTGGTCCAAAGTGAAAGCACAGAAGCGCGATCGCACCGAGCAGCACGCCGACGATCGTCGCGACGACCGCGCTCCGCTCCTTCTCGACGCTCTCTCTGGCCTCGTGTACACGCCGACGGGAGAGTCGGCGAATGCGCGAACGGCCGATGTCGTCATCGTCTTCGTCATTGAATTGGTCGTCGCGGACTGCATTCGGTCCAACGGTCGAGATGAGTTCGGTGAGATCTTCACGGTCCCCGAAGGCCTCGTCCCATTTCGCGTCCGGATCGACATCGAGCGGTCCAAAGTCAAAGTCAATCTCATCGAAGCCAAGGTCGTAGTCGCGACGCGTCGTCTCGGACCTCCCTGCAATCACCGGCGCCTCCGCGTCGGACTCCTCGTCTCCAAGGAATGAGAGATCCGGATCGTCATCCCAATCGGAACCCTCCTCGCGCCAACTCGGGCCACGCCTCGAGGTTTCGACGAGATCACCGGATCCATCCTCGACGAAGTCGTCATCGAGCAGGATGCGCGGGACCAGTCCTGTCGGTGGATCCGCCCAGTCCGGAAGCACGAACGCGCCGGTCTTTGGCTCCTCGGCACTGGAGTCCTGTTCGACGCTCCGCGTGTAGTCCGCCATGCGTTCGGCAAGACTTCGACCGACGATCCTCTTCGCGCCGTATTCATCGGTCTCGATCGGCTCTGCGACGCGCTCGATGGGAACGGTGGGAGCTGCGTGGGGGGTCATCTCTGTAAGAGCGCCCTCTCGCGAAGGCTCTGCCGTTCCGCCCGCTATCGATCCAGCGGTCGGGAGGTTGATGCGGAGCGTCGGAGCGGTATGGCCCGACACCTCTCCCTTTTTCTGCGGCTCTTCATCATGCATAACGTCTCCTCTACCCGGCGCCACCACGTCAAACGACAACCTGGCGAAGTCGTCGGATGTACTCAGACCTCGAGCAGTTCCTGTTCCTTGTGTAAAAGCAGGCGGTCGACCTCGCTCACGAATTCAGCGGTGACACCGTCAAGCTCCTTCTCGGCACGTTCAAGATCATCAGAGGAGAGATCTCCCTCCTTTTCGAGCGCCTCAAGATCGTGACGCGTCGCCCTTCTCACGTTGCGTATTGCGATTCGGCCCTCCTCGGCACGGTGACGAACGGCCTTCACGAGCTCCTTGCGGCGCTCTTCGGTCAACTGTGGAAAGACGATGCGCAGCACCTGACCGTCATTTGACGGATTGACACCGAGGTCGGAGGCCTGGATCGCCTTCTCGATCGCCGTGATCGCCCCCTTGTCATAAGGATTGATCACCAAGATACGCGCCTCGGGGACGCTGAACCCCGCAAGCTGCTGGAGCGGGACCTCCGAACCGTAGTAATCGACACGGATCTTCTCGACAAGCACAGGGGTCGCGCGGCCGGTACGCACCGAGGAGAACTCCCCCTTGGTGTGTTCAATGACCTTCGCCATCTTGTCACGTGTGTCGTCGAGGGCGACCTGGACGAATGAATCGTCGCTCATCGGATCAAAGTTCCTATCTGCTCACCGAGCAATGCGTCACGGATGTTGCCAGTGGTCATCACATCAAAGACGAGAATCGGCAGATTGTTGTCCTTGCAAAAGGTGATCGCGGTGAGATCCATGACACGGAGATCGCCGGATATGACCTCCATGAAGGAGATCTCGTCATAGCGCGTTGCCATGGCGTCGAGGCGGGGGTCGGCACTGTACACGCCGTCGACTCCTGAATGCGTGCCCTTCATGACGACCTCTGCCTCGATCTCCGCGGCGCGCAGCGCGGCGGGCGTGTCGGTCGTGAAGAATGGTCGACCCATCCCCGAGGCGAAGACGACTACCCGACCCTTTTCCAGATGTCTCACCGCACGTCTTCGGATATAGGGCTCACACACCTCGGACATCGCAATCGCCGACATCACCCGCGTCGGCTGACCGAGGCGCTCGAGAGCGTCCTGGAGTGCGAGCGCGTTGATCACCGTTCCGAGCATGCCCATCGTGTCCGATGTCGCGCGATCCATACCCACGCCCGCGCCGGTCTGACCGCGCCAGATGTTTCCCCCGCCGATCATCACCGATACCTCGACACCGAGCTCGCTTGAAGCCTCGGCGATCTCCCTTGCAATCCGCTCGACGGTGTGCGCGTCGATGGTGTCATCCGAGGAGTCCGATGCGAACGCCTCTCCGGAGAGCTTCAAGACGACACGACCCCAGCGCGGCGTCACGCCCGTCGTCCCGGGGCGACCCGAACCTCTGGTCGCCTGACTGGCCTCGGTCACGCCCCGACGACAACCTGGGCGAAACGGCGGATCCTTGCGGCACCAAGGAGCTGGCCGATTGTCTTCTTCTCGTCGCGTGCATAGGGCTGCTCGAGGAGGACGCGCTCTTTGAACCATCCGTTGAGGCGACCCTCGACGATCTTCTCAAGCTGCGCCTCGGGCTTGCCCTCCTTCTTGGCGATCGCGGCGATCGTCTCCTTCTCCTGCTCGACCGCGGACTCGGGAACCTGGTCCCGGTCGAGGTAGTCGGGACGGGCAAACGCGATGTGCACGGCAATGTCGTGTGCGAGCTCGGGAGTCCCTCCGTCAAGCTCGACGAGAACGCCATTGACGCCGCGCCCGTTCTGGACGTGCAGATAGCTCTCGAGCACCGCTCCATCGGCGGCGACGAACTGCTCGTGTCGACCAACCGCGATGTTCTCCTTCAGCGTCAACTTGATCTGGTCGATCTCGCCGGCATGTGCCGCGATCCCGGCCTCGCCCTGTTTGGCACACGACTCCGCGAGCGCGTCGACGAGGGTGACGAAATCTGCGGACTTCGCGACGAAGTCCGTCTCACATTCGAGCGCGACAACGGCGCCCCGGTTTCCTTCGACGACGACGGCGACGGCTCCCTCGGAGCGGTCACGTCCCGCGCGCTTGCTTGCCCCCGAGAGACCCTGTTCGCGAAGCCAGCGCGTCGCCCTCTCCATGTCGGCGTCGTTCTCTTGCAGCGCCTTCCTGCAGTCGAGAATCCCAGCGCCCGTCGCCTGACGCAGCGCTGCGACATCCTTTGCGGTTACCTCTGCCATGAAACTAGGCCTCCAATGGTGCGTCGGTGCTCGGCGTCTCAGCGACGGCCTCTTGAACCTCAACCGTCAGCGGTGCATCAACGGTCGCGCTGACCTCGGGTGTGACAACGGCCGCCGCAGCCACGACGGGCTCTGCGACCGGCGCCGGGGTGGCGGCTGGGGTCCGCTCAGCGGCCGCTGGCGGACCTGCCTGGTTCTTCAGTGCGTTCGCGGCGCGCCGCGAGGCGATGAACCTTCCCTCGTTGACCGCGTCCGCGATGATCCGGCACATGAGACGGCCAGAGCGGATGGCATCATCATTGCCCGGGATGATGTAGTCGATGACATCAGGGTCGCAGTTGGTGTCGACGACCGCGATAACGGGCAACTTGAGCTTGTTCGCCTCGGTGACGGCGATGTGTTCCTTCTTGGTGTCGATGACGAAGATCGCGTCGGGCAGGCGCTTGAGGTTGCGGATGCCGCCGAGGTTGCGCTCGAGCTTCTCGAGCTCGCGCGACAAAAGCAGCGCCTCTTTCTTGGTCATCGCCTCGAACTCGCCGGTCTTCTTCGCCGTCTCGAGCTCGCCGAGCTTGCGCACACGACCCTCGATCGTCTCGAAGTTCGTCAGCATGCCGCCGAGCCACCGCTCATTGACATAGGGCATCCCGCAGGCACGCGCGTACTCCGCGACAGGATCCTGAGTCTGCTTCTTGGTTCCCACGAAGAGAATATTTCCCCCACCGGCGACAAGGTCGCGGACGTACGAGTAGGCGGCGTCGACGCGGGCGAGCGTCTGGTGGAGATCGATGATGTAGATCCCGTTGCGCTCTCCGTAAAGGAAGCGCTTCATCTTCGGGTTCCATCGACGGGTCTGGTGCCCAAAGTGCACACCGGCCTCGAGAAGTTGTTTCATTGTGACGACAGCAGCCATGGTTCTTCCTTCCCAGCGGTTGGTCAGATCCAGATGTCGCGCCTCGCGGCGACCGTGGGTTCATCTGGACGAGCGGCAGTATGTCCCGATTTGGGACTGCCCCATCCTAGCTGGCCCATACCGGCCGATCATCCGCGAGGAAAACCCCCGCTACGCCCTCGGGTGTGCCTCCCGGTAGACGCCGACAAGTCGCTCCTTGGAGACGTGGGTGTAGACCTGCGTCGTCTTGAGGCTCGAGTGTCCGAGCAGCTCCTGGACAATCCGCAGGTCAGCCCCACCATCGAGCAGATGGGTCGCATAGCTGTGCCGGAGGGCGTGCGGGTGCGTCGGGGAGGGCGAACGCCGATCGAGGATGCGCCGCACATCGCGGGGGCTGAGCCGGTTCCCCCGGAGATTGAGAAACATCGCGCTCCCAGGAGACCCCTTGGCGAGGAACCGCTCTCTCGCGGTGCGGAGGTACTCGCGCACGGCCTCCCTTGCGGGCTCGCTGATCGGCACCCTGCGCTCTTTGGAGCCCTTGCCAAGTACGAGCACCATCGAGGCGTCGATTTCGACCGCCCCGACGTCAAGGCCGCAGAGTTCGGCCACCCGCAGTCCGGATCCGTAGAGCAGCTCGAGCACGGCATCGTCGCGGAGCCGCACCGCAACGTCCCGACCCTTCGATCGCGACACCTCCCGGGGTGGACCCTGTGGTTCGATCGGTGCGAGTTCGGGGTCGAGAAGCCTCTCGAGCTCTTGGGCATTGAGGATCTTCGGCAGGCGTGACTCCCCCTGTGGCGCGAGCAGTCGCCGCGAGGGATCGCTGGCAACCAGGCCGCGGCGCAGTGCGAACGCGAAATAACGGCGCAGCGAGGCCGCCTTCCGAGCGATCGACCGGCGTTCGTACGATCGCGAGGCAAGGTATGCGAGGTAGCGGCGCAACAACATCCGGTCGACTCCCTCGGGCCCAGTGACGCCGGATCGTTCGGCCCAAACGGTAAAGGCGAGCACATCGGTGCCGTACGCGCGCCGCGTCGCGGGCGCGACCGAATGCAATGACTTCGCAAACCCCTCAAGATCCCAGCTCACACGGTCGAGCGTAGCGTTGGCACCCAGAGATATCGCGGCGCGAAGCGTCTCGGACTCGCGACATGCCCATTCGGGATACGCCGGTAGGCGAGGGTCTGCGACACGAGAAATAAAACAGACACGACGGGCGAAATTCGGCGATGATAAGGAGATGTCCTCCAAGATCTTGATCATCGAAGACGACGAGCGCATTCGCACCTCCATGACGCTCTCCCTAGAAGACGAGGGATACGAGGTCCTCGGCGCTCCGAGCGCAGAGGTGGCGCTCGACATCTTTGGCCAGGCGCTCTCGCACCAGCCGTTCGACCTCGTCATCATCGACCTGATGCTGCCGGGCATGGACGGCTTCGCATGCTGTCGCGAGATCCGCCGGCAGAGCGCGCTTCCGATCGTGATGGTCACGGCGCGAACCGACACCCATGACGTGGTCGCGGGCCTCGAAGCCGGTGCGGACGACTACGTGACCAAGCCCTTTGAGCCAAAGGAGCTCGCCGCGCGCATCCGCGCCCTCTTGCGCCGAGCGCACGCGACAAACTCGAATTCGTCGATCCTGACCTTTGGTGAGCTCGAGATCCAGCTGGAGGCGGGAACGGTCCGCCTCGCCGAACAGGAGGTTCACCTGACGCGCACCGAGTTCCTCCTGCTCTGCGAACTGGCCTCGAATCAGAACAAGGTCCTCTCCCGGGAGCAGCTGCTCGAGCGCATCTGGAGTTACGACTACTTCGGCGATGGCCGGCTCGTCGACGTTCACATCCGGAGGCTGCGCACCAAGGTCGAGCTCGATCCGGCAAATCCTCGTCACATCATCACCGTCCGAGGGCTCGGCTACAAGCTCGCTCCGTAGATGGCTCCAGAACCCGAGCAGCGCGGGCGACTTTCACGACTTCGCCGACTGCAGCTGCACAGTCGGCTCAGCTCACGCATCACCTTCC
>DAIDIA010000115.1 GCA_027459565.1 Acidimicrobiaceae bacterium
CCCAGCTTGTGCGAAATCAATCCTCGATGGGAATCTCCGCCAGTGATCTCACTGCGAGCTGTATGTCATAGGCGGCGAAGCGGGGCATCAGTCGACCAATCAACAAGATGCCGGCGATGCATCCGAGTCCTCCGGAGACGACGGAGATCTGAGTATTACTCAACGCCGCAACGACTCCCGCCTCCGTGTTGCCAAGACGTGGCCCTCCCTGGACCACGGCGGACTGGATCGAGCTCAAGCGTCCCCGAAGACGGTCCGGCACCTCGGATTGCAAGATGGTGCTTCGGAAAACCGCCGATATGACATCGGCGCCGCCCGCGATGCCGATGAGCAACAGCGCGACGACAAAGTTCGAGACAAGTCCGAACGCAGTGATCCCGAGGCCCCAGACAACGACGCAGACGATGATGGCGCGTCCCAGTCGTCTGATGTGCGTCGTCCAACCGCTCAAGGACGCGCCGAGAAAGGCACCGATGCCCGATGCGGAATACAGGAGCCCGACCGTCTCGGCATTGCCATGAAAGTGCACAAGGCCAATCGCCGGGAAGAGCGAAGTTGGCATACCGAGCACCATCGCGTTGATGTCCGCGACGAATACCCCCTGGATCGCCTGCCGTCCTCTCAGATAGGCGAACCCCTCCTTGATTGAATCAATGCCGAATCTGGTGCCACCACCTTGTGGAACGCTCGGCGAAATCGAGAACACCGAGATGATCGCAGCTCCAAAGGTAGCGACGTCGACCCAGAAGACAACAGAGATGTTGAACGCCCCGAGGAGTATTCCGGCGAGTGCTGGTCCGACAACATAGGCAATCTGTTGCATCAGGGTCCGGAGTGCGCTTGCGGCCACAAGGTTCTCGCGGTCAATCAGGTTCATCATGGCCGCTGTGCGGGTGGGATTATCGACGCCGCTGAACCCGGTCGAGATCGCGGCAAAGACGAAGAGGGGCCAAACCGCGGGGTGACGTAGCCCACTGTTGACTGCGAGCGCGACCGAACATGAGGCGACGAGAACGTTGGAGATGAGGAGGAGTTTTCGTCGGTCCATCGCGTCTGCCAGGGAGCCCCCAAAGACCGGGCCAATGATGGAGGGGACAAGCTGGCAGAGGCTGATCAGGCCGACATCAAGAGAGGAGTGGGTGAGGAGATATACCTGATAGGCGACCGCGACAACCGTGAGCTGGCTCCCAAGCTGGGAGATCGTGTAGCCAATCCAGAGGCGTCGGAACTGCGGAAACGCACGCAGGGGCGTGACGTCCATGAAGATTTTCGACACAGATGCACCATAGTTGTCGAAACCTTCGCCCTCAGTTGGGAATGTGAAGATCCGAGGTTACGCGTTTGAGTTCCGTTCTCTGCGAACGGTCGTGAGCGGACGCCCACGTCGCAAGGATTGAACCGACGATCACAAGCGGGAGCCCGAATGCCAGTCCGTTGCTGAACGGTTCGCCGAGTACCAATACTCCGGCAATGACCGCGACAATGGGATTCAGATATGTCACAACCGTGGCGCGAGCGGGTCCGACGTCGCTGATGAGCCGGAAGAAGAGGATGAAACCGGTCACTGAGCAGATGAGCGCGAGGGAGAGTACGGACATGATCGTCTCGAGCGAGACATGGGAGGGCATGTTCAAAAGACCAAAGGGGAGGTAGATCACGGTGCCCAAGGCGAACGAGGATGTGATCACGGTCACCGGTGGGATATCCAGAAGATACTGATTGAAAAGCATCGGTCCGAGCGCGTAGCCGAACGCGCAGATCATGATCTCGACCACGCTGACTGCGCTCGCGCCGTGAATGTCGATTCCGATGGTGACGATTACCCCGCCGAGACCGATGAGGAGTCCGGCGATCCGGATCGAGCTGATGCGCTGCTCCGTCCGGTAAACGACGGCAAGTATGAGTCCAAAGATCGGGACTGTTGCTATGAGGAGCCCCGCCACCGAACTTGGCACCCGGGACTCTGCTCTCGCGAGCAAATACCAGGGAAGGGCAATTTCGACGATCGTGTAACTCGCGAGCGCAAACCAGTGTCGAAAGACCAGATCGAGTCGTCGCTGACGCATCGCCAGTGGGAGAAGCGCGAGGAAGGTGATCGCGCAGCGGAAGAAGATCATCGTCTCCGGGGCGAGTTCGCGGATCGCGATCCTGATGAACAGGTAGGGGAAGCCCCACACGATCCCGACCACAATGAATTGCGCCCAGGATTTTCGGTTCATCGTGAGAACGAGCCTAGAAGAGGGT
>DAIDIA010000116.1 GCA_027459565.1 Acidimicrobiaceae bacterium
GCAGAGCTCGCAGAGCTCGCGGCGCTCGCCGAGGTGGAGGATGCACCCGAACAGGACGGACCGGCGACTCCCGGGGAATCGGACGAAGCGCCATCGGAATAGGGTCGCCCTATTCGCGTCCTAGTTGACGAGGCGGTACGAGCGTGAGTCCAAGACGATGACCAATCCGCCCGAGGAGTCGTCGGTTGATGTGCATGTACTCTCGGGCGCGACCGTCGTGCTCGGGGTGACGGGCGGCATCGCGGCGTACAAATCGGTCGAACTCCTCCGGCGCCTGATGGACCTCGGCGCGTATGTGATTCCGGTGATGACCGAGAACGCGACCCGTTTCATCGGCGCGACGACACTCACCGCGCTCGCCTCGGAGCCGGCGCGACTCTCTCTGTTCGACGATCACGACCCGATCCTGCACACGCGACTCGGACGAAGCGCCGATCTCATCGTCGTCGCGCCGGCCACCGCGCGCCTGATCGGCGAATACGCATGCGGCATCGCAACCGACCTGCTTTCGACGACTCTCGTCGCGACGGAGGCTCCCGTCGTGATCTGTCCAGCGATGCACTCGGAGATGTGGGCACACCCCGCGATCAGGGAGAATGTCGCCACGCTCGAGCGTCGCGGTGTGACGGTCGTCGCTCCCGAGACCGGCCGTCTCGCAGGTGGGGATATCGGTGCGGGTCGACTCGCCGACATCGACGTGATCGTCGATCGATGCGCCGGCGCACTTGCCCCGCGGCGCGATCTATCGGGGTGTCACGTCGTTGTCAGCGCCGGCGGGACGCGCGAGGCGATCGATCCGGTGCGCTTTCTCTCGAACAGGTCCTCGGGCAAGCAGGGCTACGCGATTGCCGAGGCCGCACGCTCGAGAGGAGCGCGCGTCACCCTTGTCACAACGACCGATCGTGTCGCACCCGCTGGCGTCGAGGTGATCAGTGTCGAGAGTGCAGAGGAGCTCTACGGTGCGGTCACCGGGCTTGCCGAGAGCGCCCATGTCGTGATCATGGCCGCCGCAGTGGCGGATTTTCGTCCGGTTCGAGTCGCCGAGCACAAACTCAAGAAGAGCGACGGTATCCCGGAGATCTCCTTCGTGCCGACACCGGACACGCTCGCCGAACTCGGTCGCCGACATCGCCCGGGTCAGGTGATCGTTGGATTTGCCGCTGAGACCGACGACATCATCGTCCACGCAAAGCAGAAACTGCGCGAAAAGGGTGTCGACCTGCTGGTCGTCAATGACGTCACCGTGGAGGGTACGGGATTCAACGCCGACACGAACGCAGTGACGATTCTCAGTCGCGAGGGCAAAAGAACCGACGTCGCCCTCGCGCCAAAGTCTACGATTGCCCATGCTGTGCTCGATGCTGTCGTCGCGCGAATCGGTGTTCGTTGATTCGCAATCTAACTACGGGCAACCGGTCCGTTGATGAATAAAGGAATGATGCGTTGACGAGTTTCACGTTTACCTCAGAGTCCGTTACCGAGGGTCATCCGGACAAGGTCGCAGATCAGATCTCCGATGCGGTGCTCGACCAGATCCTCTCCGAGGACCCTTATGGTCGTGTGGCCTGCGAGACCCTGGTGACCACGGGACTCGTCTGCGTCGCCGGCGAGATCAGCACATCGACCTACGTCGACATTCCAAAGCTCGTGCGCGAGACGATCATCGGGATCGGTTACAACGGCGACGCTGCGGGATTTGACGGAAACTCCTGTGGGATCATCGTCTCAGTCGACGAGCAGTCTCCCGACATCAGCCAGGGCGTGACCCAGGCGCTCGAGATCCGCCTCGGATCCGATGGCGAGGACCGACTGTCCGAGCAGGGTGCGGGCGACCAGGGGATGATGTTCGGGTATGCCTGCGACGAGACCTCGGACCTCATGCCGATGCCGATCTGGCTGGCGCACCGGCTCGCGGAGCGCCTCGCTGCGGTGCGTCACTCGGGACTCCTTGGATATCTGCGCGCAGACGGCAAGACGCAGGTCTCCATCCGCTACGAGGATGGTCGGCCGGTTCGCCTCGAGACCGTGCTGATCTCCACGCAGCACAAGCCCGGGGTCGACCTGATCGGCCAGCTGCATCCGGATCTGATCGAGCACGTGATCAATCCGATGCTGCCCGATGGCCTCGCGAGCGAGGGGCACCGTGTTCTCACGAACCCGACCGGCAACTTCGAACTCGGCGGACCCCGCGCCGACACGGGACTCACCGGCCGTAAGATCATTGTCGACACCTACGGCGGCTGGGCCCGCCATGGTGGCGGGGCGTTCTCGGGCAA
>DAIDIA010000117.1 GCA_027459565.1 Acidimicrobiaceae bacterium
CTCCACGCAGACCGTCGTCGATCCGACCCTCGACGGGTCGACGACGGGATCCGGCTCTGTCGTCTTCTCGGTCGGCACGAGCTCTGATACTTGGAATATTGGACTGCAACCCTCCACGACGGTCTTTTACCCGGGATCGCCCTACCTGCCGCCCTGTCCCAATGGTTCGTCGGCCACAACACTCGGCAAGCCGACCTCGGCGACAACCTCGATGGACAACCCGACGAACGTCAACGATCCCTCCGGGGGAGTGAGGACGAGACTGACTGTTCCCGCAAATGCTCTTCCCGCCAACAACGCCTCCCAGGTGACAACGGTGAATCTCTATCCCGTGAAGAATCCGAGGAAGCTGGAGCTGGCGCTGCCGCGCGGACTCCGGTACGTGGTCGCGTCTGCAGCCTCTTGGATTACCGCTGACGGTTCGGTACCCGTCGCTACGAAACGGGTGATCATGTCGATTACCGACGCCCACATCGTTGCCGGCGATCTCATCTATCAGGTCACCATGAAGGGATTGCGCAGGGTTGGCACAGTCAAGACCAGGGGAACGGTCAAAATCCAATTCGTGAGGGATCCGACATTCGTCGTTGCGACGCGTTGAGGCAGACCGCGCGCGGCGGTCAGCGTTCGCATTCCTGCCTGGTGGTGCACCGAGCGAACGGGCCATGGTGACTCGTGCCGATCCTTCTCTCATCTGTCGATATCGCAGATCGCGCCCTGCGGCATCGTCCGCCGGGTGATCGGGAATGGGATGTGACGCCTGAGGCACTGAGGAGACGTGCCAGTGAACCGAGAATGAGTCAGCGAGTTCGCAAGTCGCCAACGGATACGGCGAGATCTTCAGAGCTGCGGAGCGGTGGTTCGATCGAAACGTATCGACCCACGGACTCTGCTCGGCGCCGTGATGTTCCCCGCCGACCGTTCCCCCATGCCCTCGCAAGCCGACCTGGCGCCAGCCATCGAGGCGTCTGGCAGAGTCTTGATTCTCTGAGGTATCTTCAGTAGCATACTCAGTATGCATATGCTCGCGAGTCCACGATGAGTATCCGCCACTCTCTTCTCGCGCTGCTGAGTGAGGGCCCGAAATACGGCTTCCAGCTGCGACAGGAGTTCGAGGTGAGTACCGGCGACGTATGGCCATTGAATGTCGGTCAGGTGTACACGACCCTCGACCGTCTCGAGCGCGATGGCCTTGCGGAGTCTGATGATCTCGACACGGATGAGCGCCAGCGCAATTTCCGGATCACTCGAGCGGGCGAGGAAGAGCTCTCGCGGTGGCTGCGCACGCCGCCCGATCTCACGCAGCCACCCCGAGACGAACTCGTCATCAAGGTCCTCGTGGCCTTTCGGCTGCCCGAAGTCGATGTATTTGAAGTCATTCAGGTACATCGCCGCTATCTCGTGCAGCTGATGCAGCAGTGGACCCGCCTCAAGGAGGACGAGTCGCACTTCGACTTGGCCTTCGCCCTGGCAGTCGACGCCGAACTCTTCCGGCTCGACTCCGTCGTTCGGTGGCTCGACGCCGCGGACGGCCGCCTCCGGCGTTTTCACCTTGAAGCGGCCGAGGACCGCACTGTTGCACCCCCGCGCATTCGGCGAAGGATTGGAGCACACCGATGAGCATGTTGGAGCTGCGAAACGTCTCGAAGGTCTACGGGGAAGGCGCCACCGAGGTCGATGCTCTCAGCGACATCGATCTCGCGGTCGAACGCGGCTCACTCGTGGCGATTATGGGTCCGAGTGGCTCGGGCAAGTCGACCCTGTTGACCATTGCGGGAAGCCTGGAACTGCCCACGACCGGTGACGTCATGATCAACGGAACCAATGTGGTGGGAATGTCGCGTTACGACAAGGCACGACTTCGGCGACGAACCATTGGTTACGTCTTTCAAGATTTCAATCTCCTCGCGGGTCTTACTGCTGTCGAGAACGTCTCGCTTCCGCTCGAGCTCGACGGAGTTCCCCTGAAGAGGGCGAGGGTCCAGGGAATGTCCGCGCTTGACGCACTCGGACTCGCGCACCGCGCCGGACGATTTCCTGACGAACTGTCTGGCGGCGAGCGTCAACGCGTCGCCATTGCGAGGGCAGTCGTGGGGGAACGCAGTTTGCTTCTCGCCGACGAACCATCGGGTGCTCTGGATTCGGTCAATGGTGAGGCCGTGATGCGGATGATCCTCGCTGCGTGCCACGGAGGTGTCGCCGCGCTCGTCGTGACCCATGACGCAAAGCTCGCCTCCTGGGCCGATCGCGTGGTGTTCTTGCGAGATGGAAGGGCTGTCGACGAGACGTTGCCCCCCCAACCACCCGAGGAACTGCTCAGCCAACAGGCGACAAACCCCTGAGCATCGTGACCCAATTCCCGGACCCGATCGAGCAGCGTCCACCAGACGGCGGAATGCCGGCCCGTCGCGCCGTGACGCGATGGGCATGGAGGCTGCTGCGCCGCGAATGGCGTCAGCAACTGTTGGTCCTGGCGCTCATTGCGCTTGCCGTCGCCGTCACTACCGTAGGCGTAGGAGTTTCGGCCAACACGCCGTTGTCGCCATACGTTGGATTTGGCAGTGCGCACGATCTGGCGACGTTCTCCGGCAACAGCGCATCGACCACGGCGAAGATTGCATCGTGGCGCCAACGTTACGGCGCAGTCGACGTCATCGACAACGAGACGATCACCGTCCCGGGGACCGTGAATTCATTCGATCTTCGCGCACAGAATCCCCTCGGCCCCTTTGGCGGGTCGTTGCTCTTGCTCACTTCGGGAAGGTATCCGGCGAAGGCGAGCGAGGTGGCGGTCACCGAGGGAGTCGCGTCCGACTTCAATCTGAAGGTGGGGAGCAGTTGGACGATCCTGGGTGTGACGCGCAGGGTCGTCGGCACTGTCGAGAATCCAAAGAACCTCTTGGACGATTTCGCCCTCGTGGTACCTGGACAGGTGGCCGCACCCACCGAGGTGGTCGCCCTCTTCGATGCACCACGCGGCACACCGCTTCGGACGCTGGGTTCGAACGTTCTCACCCCGGAATTGGTGGCCCAGAGCAACGTGTTGAATCCCGAGACGATCTCGATCGCGCTCGTCACGATGGTCATGCTCCTGATCGCGCTCGTCGCCATCGCAGGATTCACCGTCATAGCTCAACGTCGGTTGCGGTCGATCGGAATGCTTGGCGCTCTCGGAGCCACCGACGAGCACATCAAACTCGTGATCCGTGCGAACGGCGTCTTCGTCGGGCTTGTCGGTGCGGTACTGGGCTTCATCCTTGGTTTCGCGGCCTGGCTTGCCTATCGTCCCATCCTGGAGACCAGCGCGCATCACGTCGTCGGCGCTCTCGAACTTCCGTGGATTGTCATTGTCGTCGCGGTTGTGCTCGCAGTTCTCGCCTCCTCCTTCGCGTCGTCGAGGCCCGCGCGCGCGATGACGCGGATTTCGGCCGTGTCCGCCCTCTCGGGTCGACCAGCGCCACCGAGGCAACTGCGTCGATCTGCAATCCCGGGGATCGTGCTGGTAGTTGTGGCGTTCTTTCTCCTCGGCGCAGCCGGTGCCAGCGGGGGCAAGGGCGTCGGAATGGGAGAGGTCGTACTTGGCTTCATAACCTTGACGATCTCGGTCGTGCTGCTGTCACCCTTTCTCCTCACGGCGCTGGATCGATTGTCTCGTCACGCCTCACTCGCGATTCGCATGGCGATGCGCGACCTCGCGCGCTACCGGGCGCGTTCGGGCTCTGCCCTTGGCGCGATCAGCATCGGTGTGCTCATCGCCATGGTCGTGATCATCGCCTCGGCAGCACGCTTTGGCAACGTTCTCGACTACGCCGGCCCGAATGTCTCGTCAACGCAACTGATCATCTATACGCCAAATGGACCCTATGGTCCACGAGGTCCGGCCAATGACGCTCCAGGTGGTGGCACCTCGAAAGCAACGACCGCCTCTATGGCGCGGAGCGCGAACTCCATCGCCGACGCTTTGGGCGCTCACAAGATCATCGAGTTGGAGACCACGAGTGCGACGCTCCAGCACGCCGCTCCCGGTCGCGCCTACTCGGGCCCCCTCTACGTCGCGACTCCCAGCCTCCTGCGTGCCTTTGGGATTCCAGGATCTGCCGTGGAACCTACGGCTGAGATACTCTCGATGCGACCCGGGTTCTCCCGGATCACCAAGATGCAGATCGTGTATGGCAACTACTTTGCCGCCGGTGGACCGAGTAGCGGATCTTGGCCGTGTCGCGCGGGCAGCTGTCTCGCGGATCCCTCCGTGCAGGAGGTCAGCGGACTGCCCTCGGGTACATCCGCGCCCAATACGGTCATCACCGAGTACGCGCTGAGGCGGCTCGGACTCAAGCCCATCACATCGGGCTGGCTCGTCGAGACCGCAAAGCCGTTGAGTGCCGCCCAGCTCACAGGCGCTCGAGGTGCCGCGGCAGCCGCGGGTATGTCCATCGAAACCAAGTCGAGTATCCCCACATCCGCCACGATCATCGACTGGGCCACGATCGTCGGCACCGTGCTCGCGCTCGGTATCCTCGCCATGACGATCGGTCTCATCCGAAGCGAGACGGCCGGCGATCTTCGCATCCTCACCGCCGCCGGTGCGAGCAGTCGCACGCGTCGGAACCTGACGGCCGCGACGGCGACCGCACTGGCGTTCGTTGGAGCGGCAGTGGGTACCAGCGCGGCGTACGTCGCGATGATCGGCTTCAGCCGTACCAGCGCCTTGGATGGGATCTCGTCGCTTGCATCGGTTCCGGTGATGAACCTGGTGATGATCCTTGTGGCGATGCCACTGGCTGCAGGCATTGTCGGGTGGCTCGCGGCACGGCGAGAGCCGAAGGGCCTTTCGGGTCAACCGCTCACGTAGGAGGATCTGGCGACGGTTTTGTCGGCGCCTCCGGGCTCCGCGCCCCGTTGATCCAGGTTCTCATCGTGTCCGCGCGCCGCGAACCCGAGCGGGGAGTCCCTGCCGAGATCACGCGTTCGAGGCTTTACCGCATTCGCGGTTGGGGTCGCCTCAGCCTGGTGGCGAAGAGCAGGTCCAGTCAGCCCGATTCGACCGGGCTCTCGTATCGCTCCCAGAGTTTGTCGACGATCGTCTCCGCGAACTTCCGCAACATCTTCGGCGAATCAAATGGGACAAGTCCTGCCTGAAGTCTCGCGATTGCCTCTTCGAACTCAAGATCGGTGAGCTTCCTCGTGCGTTCATTCATGGAACACCTCCAGCACATTGATACTGCTCGACACCTCTCGTCGGTCAGCTCTTGTGGAAAGAGTCGGCAGGCGATTTTCTCCTATCTGAAGTTTCTCTGAAGTTCTTCAAGTGCGCGTGATCCCGGACAGAGCCTGTCATAGGGAATCGAGACCAGTGACGATTCGGGTGTGTGATTCAGCTCGTGGAGGTCGTCGACGCTCTCGTCCACGTACAGAAGGCCGGTGACGATCTCGTTGGCGCGATGGTGCGCATCGAGATAGGCCATGACGGCGATCCGGTCCGTCGGGTCGTAGTCGTCCGAGACCGAACGGAAACGCATCACCGACCCGCTGTGCATTGTGACGCTGATGACGTCATCCTGGGGAACGGTGGCGAGGATCTCGTCGCGCTCGGGAACGAAGTCGGTCGCCTGGATCTCGTGCTCGCGGGTGAACTGGTAGCTCTTGGTTGAGCCCTCATGGTCGTTGAACTGCACACACGGGGAGATGACGTCGATCAATGCGAATCCGCGGTGCGCAATGCCAGCCTTGAGAATCGGAACGAGCTGGGCCTTGTCTCCGGAGAAGGCCCGCGCGACAAAGGTTGCACCGAGGCTGAGGCCAAGCTGCACCACGTCAATCGGAGGAATCGTGTTCGGCTCGCCCCGTTTTGACGTTGAGTTGATGTCCGCCGAGGCCGAGAACTGCCCCTTGGTCAGCCCGTACACCCCGTTG
>DAIDIA010000118.1 GCA_027459565.1 Acidimicrobiaceae bacterium
GATAGTTCATCGTTGTGATCTCGTCGAGCGCGATCGCGCGCACCGTGGCGTCTTCGATGGAACTCCCGACGACGCTGATGCCGTGACCGCGCATCAACGCGGCCTTCTTGGTCCCCATGAACGTCGCGAAGTCCTCGCCCAACTCGTCATTGAGGATCCTGATCGACCGCTGGTAGGTCTCGACGCCCTCGATCGCAAGATTGACTCCCGTGCCGTACGCGGAGTAGATCGGCAGGATCGGCTTGTTGCAGATCGTCAGGAGCACTGCGGGACGGGGATGGATGTGGATCACACTTTGCACCTCGGGATTCTTCTTGTACATCCAAAGGTGCAGATAGCTCTCGCTCGGTGGCTGGAGACCGTCTGGCCCCCAGATCTTGTTCGCGTTGAAGTCGACCTCGATGATGTCCTCGGGCCTCGTGTATCGGACTCCGACCTCGTCAGGTCCCTTCGCCTTGATGAGCATGGTGTCGGTCCCGGGAATCCGGTAACTCACGTGTCCAAGTGCCGCATGGGTCATGTCGAGCTTTCCCATGATGCGACACGACCGCGCGATCTTCTCGCTGGTCTCCCTGCGCTCGTCATTGGTCAATGCCATTGTGTCTCTCCCCTGTCGCTCATTGGCTTTCACAGACTTCTTCGTCAAATCGGGTACGGAAAATCGCCGGCCTAGAGCTCGAGCGTCGGCGGATAGAAGATCTCGTCGAGCGCGAACTGCCTCGGGGTCAACCCCTGTTCGAACGAGTACTGCGCGATGGTCTCAAGGATCGGTCGCTGGGCGACGACTCCATAGGTGAAGAGATCCGTATTGAGCGCCGTCTCCACTGAAGGATCGACAAGGCCTGCGTCGAGGAAGACCGAGAGACCTGCGGTCTGCTGGGCGTGCGCGATCTGCTTCGCCTCAAGGAACATCGAGTACAGGTTGAGTGGAACCCACGGGTAGGAGTTGACAACGTCCTTTCGTACGACCACGCAGTGGTTGATCGGGTAGAAACCCGTCTTCTGGAAGTACCGGACGGCCTCGGCACGACGGTCGGGAAAGAGCGTGTGGATCTCAGCGCCGAGCGTCAGGTCTGCGCGCGACCGGTCGATCAGGTTCCGGTCTGCGATGTAGAGCAGTGTCGCGTCGACGCCGCCACTCATCAGCTGTTCACCGATGTTCGAGTTCCGGTCCATGTAGTCGAGACGTACCCCTGGTGGAGGCGTGAACCCCGTGGCGCCTCCGTGACTCTGCTCCGGGGGCCGTTCCATGAACCAGTGCAGATCCTCTGGCATGACATCGAACTCGTGACGCAGGATCCCGCGCGCCCACAGCGCGGCCGTCTGCTGATACTCGGGAACCGCGACTCGCTTTCCCTTGAGATCGGCCGGGGTCTTGATCCCGGCATCCTCGCGCACGAGGATGCCGGTGTGAAAGAACTGCCGGGAGGTGAAGATCGGGAGCGCCACCCAGGTGTCGTCGCCGGCCGCGCGCGCCGCGAGCAGCGAGCTCATCGACATCTCTGAGACCTCGAACTCCCGATAGTGCAGCTGGCGCCAGAACATCTCCGAGGGATGCACCTTGGTGACGCGAAGATCGATACCCTCGGCACGCACCGCGCCACCGTGGATCGGCTTCGTGCGCGCGTTGTCAGAGAGGGCCACCCCTAATTCGATATTTGGCATCTTGCTCCTCTTTCTCGTGTCACGTGTCATCCGAGAGACCGCCTCAGAGACGACCGATCCGGGACTCGCCGGACCCCCGTTGTCCTCTCGCGATCTGTATTTTCCAGAACCGGTCGCCCGTCTTGCTTAGACGCTTTTTCGCGCAAGCGCAATTATCGCTGACGCGAAGATGTGTGCACCCGCTCTCGCTACCACGATCCCTCGTGTTCTGGCACGAACCATACGACCGGCATGAGCACACAGAACACCGAGGCGCTCACGAAGAGGACGATTGCAAGCACTTCCCCCGGGTGCGAGCTCCTTGTGGCGAGCGCAGCGGAGATGGTGACGCCGAAAATCGTCCCCATCTGGCGGAACAGACCCCGGAGCCCGGTGATCGCGCCGACGTGCTCGGGAGCGAGCGAGAGGCTTGCGTTGTTAACCGCAGGAGCGCACAGACCAAACGCCGAGCCGGTGATCAGGCCGCCGAACGAAAGCCACCAGTACGGCGACATCCCGAGGGGCGCGATGGCGAGGAGGAGTGTTCCGACAGCGATTCCCGCGATGCCAATTGCAATCGGGAGCCGATAGCCCACCCTGCGGAGCAAGAACGAACCGAGGATCGCGAGCACGATGAGTCCGATCGCCCGGCCGGTCAAAAGCGTCGCGGCGTCGAGGGCCGAGAGGTGATAACGGACCTGCGCGTAAAGCGGGAGCAGGGTGCCGAGACCGAGCAGGAACGTGCCGAACGAGAGATTCAACATGTTCATGACGAGAAAACCCCTTCCGAGGACCAGGCCGCGGGGAATGAGCGGATGTTGCACGCGCGCCGAACGGTGCACGAGCCACGACACGGACGCGACGGACGCCACGAGCGTCGACAGCACGGGCCACGACCAGAACGCCGTGGCACCGTCGCCGAGCACGGTGATCATCGCCATCGCCGAGAGGATGGCAGTACTCAGGAGTCCCACGCCAACGAGGTCCGTCGAGGCCACGGGGTGCGCTGGACTTGCCGGAATGTGACGGAGCGCGACGAGAACAAGCGCGATTCCGATGGGCACGTTGACCCAGAAGATTCCCCGCCAGGTCCAGTAGTGGATGAACAGTCCTCCGAGCCCCGGGGCGATGAGGCCGCCAACCGGCAAGATCGTGCTCGTCATGCCGATCGCGCGATCGCGCTGATCGCCGAATGCGTCGGAGATGATGCCGATCGCCGAGGGGAGAAATGCCCCGCCACCAAGAGCCTGGAGTGCGCGCAGCGGAATGAGCTCGTACACGCTCGTTGCCGAGCCACACGCGAGCGACGTCGCCGTGAACAGCACGATCGAACCGATGAAGACGCGCTTGCGGCCATAGAGGTCGCTCGTCCTGCCCGCGAGCGGCATCGCAATGACGAGTCCGAACGCGTAGGCGCTGATGATCCAGCTCGTCCAGTTGATCGGCGCATGAAGTTCGACATGGATCGTCGGCAACGCGACCGCGACGACCGTCTGGTCGATCGAGGCCATCGTGAGCGCGACGGAGACGATGCCAAAGAGGACCCAGCGCGAAACGACCGGTGGCTCTGCCGGTTCAACGCTGCGATCTTCTGCGCGCACCGGTTGGGTTCCTTTC
>DAIDIA010000119.1 GCA_027459565.1 Acidimicrobiaceae bacterium
TTGTGCAGGCGATCAAACGGGTCGGCTGCATCCCGATGGGGACGCCATTCGATGAGGCATCCGTTGACCTGTGCGTGGAGTTCGATTTTCCCATCATCAAGGTTGCGAGCTCGGACAGCAACGACTGGCCACTTCTCGAGAAGATCGCCCAGACGAAACGACCGGTGATCATCTCGTGTGGCGGAACATCCGAGAAGTCCCTCGACGACGTCGTGCAGTTCTTCGAGAATCGCTCCATACCGCTCGCGATCAACCACTGCGTCAGCCTCTACCCCTCGGGCGACCATCAGCTGGAACTCAATCAGATTGACTACCTGTCTGACCGGTACCCCGGCCACATCATCGGATTTTCGACGCACGAGTACAACGACTGGCATTCATCGATGTTGATCAGCTACGGCAAGGGGGCGCGCACCTGGGAACGCCACGTCGACATCGACTATGGCGGCGTTCCCGTCTCGCCCTACTGTTCGTTGCCCCACCAGATCGACGAGTGGTTCAAGGCGTTCCACAAGGCGAAGGAGATGTGCGGCGGAAGTGCCGAGAGCCGACGGGTCATTCCCCCCGAGGAGACCAAGTATCTCGATGCCCTCGTGCGCGGCGTTTACGCCCGACGCGACCTCGAGCCGGGTTATGTACTCGACAACGCCACATTTGACCGCGACTTCTACCTCGCCATCCCCCTCGTCAAGGGCCAGCTCTCGTGCCGGGAGATCTTCAACGGCGAGACCATCACCAAGCCGCTCCAGGTCAACGCCCCGCTCACTGTGAATGACGTCGATGGCCCCTACAACTCCGAGCCTTCGCTTCGACGCCTTCTTGAAGAGCGGGGTCTCTAGCGCCGTCTTGATCTGGGCAATAATACGGAGATGAAACGCGTCGCCGACCTCATTGCGGATCTACTCGTCGAACACGGGATTCACGACATGTTCGTCGTCACCGGCGGAGGCGCGATGCACCTCAACGACGCCTTCGGCCGCAACCCCGAACTCTCCCTCACGTTCTGCCACCACGAACAGGGCTGTGCGATCGCGGCCGAGGCGTACGGTCGCCTCACGCACCGTCTCGCGGCAGTGAACGTCACGACCGGGCCGGGCGGAATCAACGCGCTCAACGGCGTGTTCGGCGCCTTCGTCGATTCCATCGGCATGGTGGTCGTCTCCGGACAGGTCAAGACCGAGACGATGGTATCGAGCTACGACCTCCCGCTGCGACAACTCGGTGACCAGGAGGTCGACATCGTCGAACTGGCCGATTCGATCACCAAGTATGCGACGGTGCTGAGGGACGCGAACGAGACGCGTTACGTGGTGGAACGCGCCATATGGACCGCGCAACACGGCCGACCGGGTCCGGTGTGGATCGATGTACCCAGCGATATCCAGGCGACGATGGTCGATCCATCGAAACTCCGTGGATTCGATGCGGACGAGCTGCTCGCGACCGGAGAGTTCGGAACCGCTCCCCTCACGGGGAGTCCGCTCGAGGCCGAGCTCGAGGTCGTGTTCGATCAGCTCGCGAGCGCGAAGCGACCGGTGATACTCGCGGGCACCGGCGTCCGGATCTCGGGAGCCTACGAGGACTTCCTGCGTGTCATCGAAAGACTCCAGATCCCGGTCGCGACGGCCTTCAACGCGCATGACCTCCTCGCGGAGTCCCATCCGCTCTACGTCGGTCGACCCGGAACCGTCGGTGACCGCGCGGGAAATTTCGCCGTGCAGAACGCCGATTTCGTCCTGATCCTCGGCTGCCGGATGAACCTGCGCCAGATCAGCTACGAATGGTCGGCCTTCGCGCGCCATGCGTACAAGATCATGGTCGACATCGACCAGGCTGAACTTCAAAAACCCACGCTCAAGATCGACCAACCGATCCACGCGGACCTCTCCGAGTTCCTCGAGTTGATGAGCCGTCATTCCCCCTACTCACCCCAGCCGACACACCGGGACTACCTCGCCTGGTGCCAGGAGCGCCGCACGCGTTATCCCGTGCTCGCCGAGCCACGCAACTCGACCTCGGGTCTCGTCGATCCCTACGATTTCCTTTCGCTGCTCTTCGACGAGCTCGACGATGACGATGTCATCGTCGTCGGAGACGGAACCGCATGCGTGGTGACCTTCCAGGTCGCGAAGATTCGGCCCGGTCAACGGATGTACTCAAACTCCGGCTGTGCCTCGATGGGTTATGACATTCCGGCTGCCGTCGGTGCTGCCGTCGCGCGAAAGGGAGGACGGATCATCTGCGTCGCCGGAGACGGCAGCATCATGATGAATCTCCAGGAGCTACAGACCATCGTCGGCAACCGCCTTCCGGTCAAGGTCTTCCTGATGAACAACGGCGGTTACAGTTCGATCCGCCAGACCCAGTCCAACTACTTTCCGGACAATCCCGTCGGGTGCGATCCGACGTCGGGGGTCACCTTCCCCGATTTTGTCGCCGTGGGAGGGGCCTTTGGCATCGAGAGCGCGCGTTGTGACACCTTGGAACGGGCCACCTCACTCATCCGCGAAACGCTCGCGGGAGAGGCGCCGAAGTTGCTCGAGGTCATGCTCGACCCGGACCGGGTCTTCACCCCGAAGCTCTCCTCGCGCCAACTCCCCGACGGGAAGATGGTCTCCTCGCCGCTCGAGGACATGGCACCGTTCCTCTCGCGCGACGAGCTCGCAGAGAACCTCCTCGTTCCGCCCTATCTCGGGGCCGGCTAGGGACCAAATGTCTCCGACCGACTGCGGGGACCGTCCATCGCCCACGTATCCGCACTCCTCAGTGATCGCATGAACGGACGCGCGTCTCTCGAGCGCGCGCTCTCAGGGCCCACAGGCCGCGACGCACGATCTGCAAC
>DAIDIA010000120.1 GCA_027459565.1 Acidimicrobiaceae bacterium
GAGCGCATGATTCTCTTGTCTCCCACGGCTCATTGCGACATAGAGCTGTGGGGCGGCCATCTGCTCATCGACGATGACAACTGCACGGTCCGTGGTCATCCCCTGTGCCTTGTGGATCGTGAGCGCGTACCCGAGCGCGACGTGGTCTCTGACGTAGTCAGCGGGAAGGATGACCGTGCTCGTGGATCTGTTGATGTTCGATCCACTACGCAGCGACTCCACACGGAGTGAGCCGTCTTCGCCATAGTCCATGACACGCCACCGGTCGCCATTTCGCACGAAGTCATCTGGGTTCGGACACAGCAGCCGTTCGTTTCGCAGCGTGACGATCTCGTCGCCGATCCCGATGGTTCCCGACTGGGCCTGTACTCCGAGTTGGCTGACCTCACCGCGTGCGATGCGATCCGCGCGACATCGTAGGGCAAGTTCGCGTGCAGTCTCGTTGTCACCGGCCATGACGACGATCGATGCGCCCTCGTCGCGTGCACTTCGCCAGTGTCGGAATGCCGCGTCGAGCATCTGTTCCCGACTGCCATCTTCGATCCGGCCGTGGCGGAGATAGACAGGGAGGATGTGATGGTCCCGTGCACGAAGGCGAAGTGATGCCGCTGCCTCCCAGGCGTGGTTAAAGCGATGGATCGTCTCAAGCTCGTTGCCACCATGATCACCAACGAGCGTGCGAAAGACTCCTCCGGGCCCGACAGCTCCGAGCTGGTGGGGATCACCGGCGAGGACAAGCTTGGCGCTTGCTCTTCGCACCACCTCGACAAGACGTGCGAGATCGTCGGTGCGTGCCATGCCCGCCTCGTCGAGGATCACCACGCAGCGATGATCGAGGGATGGACCGTCTCGCCCTGTCAATGATTGGTGGTTGATCTCCAGCAGGAACTTCGCAAGGGTCTCTGCACGCAGTCCCGCCTCCTCGGACAGCACTGATGCCGCCATCGCGGAGGGCGCGAGACCAAGCGTCTGATACCCAGCCATCTCCCAGGAAGCCCGCGCGGTGTTCAGCGCCCGGGACTTGCCAGCTCCAGCCGGACCGACGAGGATCGCCACCTGTTCACCTCCGGTGAGAAGACCCCGGACTGCCCTTCGCTGGTCCTCACCGAGGGACGAGGTGTTCAGCATTCGTTCGACACTGTCACCATCGACGACGCCGACACCGGCGTCTTGTCCCTTGGCGACCGCCTCGAGGATGGCTGCCTCGCGTTGGAGGGTGACCTTGGTCGAAAAGCGTGTTGCTCCATGGCGCTCGATCGCTGACATGCCGTCTTTACGGCGAAGTGATGCGGGAGGGACGGCTGGCAACGGAGCAGCGAGGGAGACGACCCGTGGATCACGGAGGACTTTTGTCGCGAGTGATTCGATTCGGGCCTTCATCGAGTTTGCGTCATTCGCGCTCACAATCGTCGTAAGCACTTCGACAGCGTCCGCGCGGCCAAAGGTCGCGGAGACATCCTGGAGGCAGGCAATTGCCTCAGTGATGAGTCCGGCGTCTGGTGCTCGACTGGCGATCCGCTGGTTGACGACATTCATCACCTTGCCGGTGACCTCACCGAGCCAGGTTGACGGGTCATGGCCGAAGGCAATCGCCTCTTGCCTCCATCGTTCACGGAGTTCACCTGTCGAGGTGTCCGCGTCGACCTTGGGAGTTCTGGTGCGATAGGCGGCGAGCTGGAAGATGTCGGCACGCTCATTTGGCGTCATTGACCGTCCGAGATCTGCCTCGCCCTCAGCGATCAGTTCATCGGCCCATTGCTTGAGCTCTTTGCGCCGCGCTGACCACGCGTCCGCGAGACCAACCGGCACGCCCTTGATCTCGGCGATGCCGTTGTCGTCCACCTTTGTCCACGAGAGTCCAAGACGCGTCGTGAGCTCCGCGCGAAGAGCTGCTTTGTACAACATGCCGGCGGCCTTCTGGTGGGTAAACAGTTCGCGTGCATCGATCGCAAGCCACTTGCCGTCACTGGCGCGCACCTTGTTGGCAACAAGCAGGTGGGTGTGCAGCTGTGGGTCAGCAGCCCGTGAGGTGCGGTGCACGAACACAGCTCCGACAAAGCCGTCGGTGTCGACCTGGAGGACGCCATTGTGACCACGGCGGGTAAAGGAGGCATGGTCATCCAAGAAGCCCATCGCCACCTCGACAGCCGCCTCATGGGCGTCTTGCACCACGACAGAGATCTTCTCATCAGCAACTGCCCAGAGCACACTGACGGTCTTCGGAGGCGAGAAGGTCATCGCGAATCCCGCGATCACATGGTCATCACCGGGTGCAAACGATCTTCCAAGTGCTGTGCCATCGCGGGGATCGCTGCCATGGCCAAAGAGACGTTCGAGCGCCTCAGCACTCATCGCCAACTCACTCAGTCCAAGTGCCTCTGCTCCTCGTCCGACAAAGCGTCCGGGACGATCATCGGCACTCGCGTAGTAGTCCTCGCGTCCGCTCGCGACCTCTCTCGCGTAGTAACTCCACGAAGAGGGAGACATCTTCACGAAGCTCATCATGAGCGGAAGAACTCGCTTCGCGAGATGAGCATCAACGATGATGCAGAGGTGTCCAACACATCTCCATCTATGACACAAGACAAAAGACCTGTACAGGGATAGTTTCTGAACGGTAAAGCATGGTTAACAGTGGCTGATACAGAGTAGATGAACATGAGAAAAGGAGGCGAGTTGGAGATCAGTCGCGCGCGAATGTCGTAGACGCGGGCAAGCAAATATCCGGAAGCGAAACCTGTAGCTATCGCCAGGAGTGGTGGGGGAGTGACCGAGACGACTGAGCCACACTGTTGAGCGGTCACCGATTGCATGGAAGGTCGCTTGGACAGATACTCGTGAGTGCGACCAGCTCTGAGCGACATCCTGAGCTTGGATAGTCCGTCGATGCCTACGTTTGTCACGTGGCGGAGGACAGGCTTCGCCTCTGGGCTGAACGACTCGCCGTGGCAATGAACTGGCGTAGGTGGAGAGATCGGGGCCTACGATCAAGACCTGCTTGCCGTAGCGCGAGAGTACGAGAAGATTCCGTTAGCTGCAGCCAAATGGTCGCTTCGTCGAGCGATCGCCAAGTGGTTAGATGCGGTTGCGCGGTCTGGATCGGTTGAGGTTCTCTTGATCCACCCCGAGCGCGGGATACTGACCCTGACAAATGTCACGTGCGCCAGTATCAAGTTCAGATCTGTTTCCACGATGAGTGCCGCATCACAACGCATCGATCTCGTCTCTGAGCAAAAAAGAGGTCCTATGGCATTAATCGTCCTCTCCTCGCCATCTCCTCGCAATCCAAATGCAATAGGCATCTGATCTCGCTCACTGGTGATCTCTGCAATATGTTCTCTTTGCGCAGGTCACAGTACCAGCTTCAAAAGTTTACGCGTCCGCGTCCGCGGAGAGGCCTTTGAGCAGCCGCTCCAGAAAATCGAGCTTAAAAGGAGGCTCTCGGGAGGTGAATACGAAAAATCGAGCTTAAAAGGAGGTTGATTTCGAAAATGGAGCTCAGTTGGGAGCTTAGTTGGGAGGTCGATATCGCACACTAATGGTGAAACGCGCTACTCACGATGAAAGGTGTCACCATGAAAGAACAGAGCGGCCAGACGAAGTTTCCCGAACTCATCGACATTGCAACGCTCGCCGATCTCCTCGGAGTCAATCAACGCTATGTCCGGAGGATGGTCGCTGAGAGGCGAGTACCGATGATAAAGGTGGGTCATCTCGTCCGTTTCGATCTCGCGGACATCCGTGAATGGGTCGAGGCACAACGCCAGTCAGTAAACGCAAAGTAACAACCAGGCCTTTGGAGCTGACCTGTCGGCGGAGGCGAAATGAATAGGTTGCCCCAATGACCGAGACGGTGGTAGGCGTACTCGGTGATCGTTCTGAACGCGTATCGATTTTTGCAGGATCGACGCATTTTCACTCGGCCGCTGAACACGTCGGCCTATTTCCTGTCGAGAAGCGCGAGGAACTGAGCCGGGGGAGAGAACGGTTACGTCTGCGATCATTGCCTGTCGTAGATGCGGATCACCCGACACAAGGAAGTCGGCATTTCCAGCGCGTGCGAGAGCAACTGGTGTCTTGACCGGACCCGTTTGCGCTTTTTAACAGTTACCGGTTGTGCAGGTGAATGGCACGCATATCGCCGAATCGGTCGCGCCCGTAAGCGCATTTCGAAGCTCGCGAGCGTGTCGTTCTGTACAGACACGCTGCCGGCATTCAAGAGCAAGTTCGTTTGGCCGAAACAGACCTACTCCTCGGACACCAGAATCGGCACTTCGGTCCTGCGGACCTCCCGTCATCGCAGGGATGCTGATGGCGGCAGTTGGGGCTGCCGCTTGCCTCGCTATCACGCTTGAATAGCAAGTAACTATGCCAGCACCGCATCGGTATGGGAGCCGGCGCCGTCATGGGTCCGAGGACCCATACATCAGTCAGTGGTTAATTGTCTTGTCCAGAGAGGCTTGCCGCACCTCGGCTTCGCAGAACGCGTACAACGCGCGAACATCGGCTCCTTGAGTTCGAGCACGCGCTCGTCGGGCAGGCCGAGTTCGGCGAAACCACTCGCGACGGCGGCGACGCCCGGTCCCTCGGCAACACCCGTCTTCTGATCCGCCGAGCAGACGATCTCGGTGAGCCGGAAGAGCGCCGGGTCGTCCAAGTGGTAGGCGGCGATGATCGCATCGAAGCCCGTGCGCCCCTCACCCAGCCCGAGCGCCGCGCCGGGAACATGGAAGGGGTGGCGTCCCGAGCCTCGCCCTCGGCGAGGACTTCGTCGCCGGGGACGAAGAAAAACGTCGCCTCTTCGTCCACGAAGCGACGGATCAGCCAGGCGGACGCGACGCGATCGATCCGGATGCGTTCACGGGTGATCCATCTCATCCCCGACCTCCTTGACCCGAAATGATGGCCGCTACGCAGTTGTTCGTAGCTGAAGCTACATCGTAAGCTGTAGCAGTGCAGCCAACCTGGCGGGTCCTGAGCTATCGCATCGCAGCGGAGGGTTCACGGCATCGCGTCGCCATCTGGCGCGAGCTACGCAGAGTCGGAGCGGTCTCGTTGCAGGCTGCGACGTGGGCCGTGCCGGTGGGCCAGGGATTCGACGAGGCGGTGGCGCGCGCGGTCGAGCTCGTCGAGCGGGCCGAGGGGACGGCCTTCATATTCGACGTCATCCCGAACGAAGCCACGGCCCGCCAGCTGGAGTCGATGTTCGCCGCAGAGCGGGAGGAGGAGTGGTCCGAGTTCCTCACCGAGTGCGACAAGGCCGACGCCGAGATCGCCGAATGGACGAGGAGGGAGAAGTACACGCTCGCTCAGCTGGACGAAGAAGAGCACAACCACGAACGGCTCCGCCGCTGGTTCCGCGACCTGCGGGCGAAGGATCTCTTCGGCGCGCCATCCTCGGCCGAGGCCGAGCGGCGCCTGAAGGAGAGCGAGGCCACCCTCGAGCAGTACGCGGAACGCGTCTACGTCGCTCGCCAGTCCCCATGATGGCGACCATCGCTCGAGACCCCAGGGCTCGACCTGCAGGGTTCGGCCGCCCGTCCCGCCAATTCCCCTCCCGGAGAGGCACCTCGAAAGGATCGTTGAGATGTCCGCACCGCTAGCAGTCGGAGAGTTCGTCGGCGGGGCGATCCTCGTCGTCGCCTCGACCGAGGCGCTCGTCAAGGGACTCGTCGGCGTATCACGGGCACTTCGGATCGCGCCTTTCGTCGCGAGCGCCGTGCTCTCCGGTCTCGAAGCAGAAAACGTCGCAGTCGGCCTCGCCGCCGGCCACGACCACGTCGCCGAGATCGCTCTCGGCACCGTCTACGGCGGGGTGATCTTCATCCTCACGACCGCCGTCGGCCTCGGAGCGCTCATCGCCCCGCTCCACGTGCGCATCCCGCGCAGCTTGCCGTTGCTGATGGTCGGGGCCGTCGCGCTTTCCGGGCTACCGCTCGTCGCGTCGCCGACCCCGCGATTCACCGGCGTTGTCTTGCTGCTCGGCTTTTTCGGCGCGATCGCCTGGCTCGTCTCGGCCTCCCGCTCGCGAGAGCTGCTCGGTCTGAAGGAAGGGCCCCCCGAAGGTCGACACGCGACCGCCAATGCCGTGGTCTTCGCGCTGTTCGGCATCGCGGTGATCACCCTCGGCGGCGGCCTCGTCGCCCATGGGGCGAGTGGCCTCGTCTCCTCCCTCGGTGTGCCGGCTGCGCTCATCGGGATGGTGGTGACGCCCGCGGTGATCGAGAGCGAGGAGGTGATCCGTCAGGCGGTGCCGGCGAAGATGGGGCGCCCCGACATCGCCGCGGGGAATCTCGTCGGGACGGTCCTCTACTTCACGCTGTTCAACCTCGGTCTGATCGCGTTGATCACACCGGTCGCGGTGTCCCACGCGACCCGCGTGCTCGACTTCCCGTTCGCCGTTGGCACGGCGCTCGTGGTGGCGGCGCTATTGCTCCGCGGCAGGGTGACGCGCCTCGGCGGGCTGCTGTTGATCTCGCTCGAGGCCCTGTTCGTTGTCCTTCAGCTCGCCTCCGTCGGGAAGCTGTGACCGAGAGCGATCCGGGTTTCAGCTCGCAACCGACGTCGCCTGCTGATCCATCGCCGCCCGCGGCTCGCCGAGTTCCGACAGGAGAATCCTCGTCGGTCTCTCCATCAGGAAAAGTCGCGACACGGAATCTCGCACCGATTCCCGCATCGCTCTAGAGGCGCGACTCGCCCCGAACGCCGGATCGGGTTGCCAAGTATGTCCGCCTATCCGCGCAGCCTATTAGCAGATGGCCGTAGAAAACCCTAGGTCTCATTTGGGCCAGGAGCGAGAGGAGAAGCTTCCCTGGGCGTAAGCACGATGACTGCTATCTGTTAGGATAGCAACATGACTACAGCCAGCTCAGTGATCCAAAAGCTCCGGAAGGCAAACGGATTTACACTCCGTTCGCTCGCGGATCGCGCCGGCACGTCGTCTGCGACACTCTCGAACTACGAGCTCGGCATTAAAGAACCGCGGCTGTCCACGCTCGAACGTCTCGTCGAGGCAGGCGGTTCGAAACTCCTCGTTGAGATCATCCCAGCCACCATTAACGGCCGTTGGAATGACGCTCGAGTAAGTGCAGCCGAAAATTCGCGGCGAGTTGCAAAGGCATTGCAGAACAACAAAGAGGAGATCGCCTTTCGGATCTGTCTAGAGTTGATCGACGACCTGAAGTCGGTCACGCCTTATCGTCTCGCACAGCTCACTCGGGACACTCCACCTATCACAGGTGATCCCCGCTACGACGCCCTGATCGCAGCGATTGTCGAGGATGTTTGCGTCAGCGTTGGTGCCCCTACTCCACTTTGGGTATACGAGGACACTCGAGCGGTCGAAAAGTGGTATCTGACAGACATCGAATCTCTCCATGAGGATGCCGATCGAGAGACGCCTCCTGTATACCGACGGCACGGCGTGTTCATTCTCGAAGACGAATTGTCTCGGGCGTAATGCTTACTCGGGAAGAGGCCGAAGCAGCGCTAGAAGACCTCAGCATGGAGCTTGAGCAGCGCGAACGCCACTCCAAGATTTACATCGTTGGCGGGGCCGCGCTCATGCTGGGCTTTGCAAGTCGTGACGCCACGAAGGATATTGATGCTGTCATCACACCTCGTGGCGAAATCATGCCGGTTGTGCTTGAGATCGCACGTCGACGAAACCTCACCGACGATTGGCTGAACTCTGCAGCAGCGATATACGTACCTCCGTGGCCGGAGGACCCAAATCCCCGAATCATCATCTCGACTGAACATGTGCAGATCTCAATCGCGTCGGCCGACATGTTGTTAGCGATGAAGATTCACGCGAGTCGTGGTCGACAGGACATCGAGGACTTGCGCTTCCTACTTGCCGAAGTAGGGATCAACGACTACCAAGAGGCTGTCTCCCATTTCGAGCGCTTCTACGAGGAGGACTCCATCAAAGATCGAGCAATAAAGATTCTCATCGATATCTTCGATGGATCTGGATCAAGTTCGTGATCCCTTCGATCAACGTCCGTTGTCCCAGCAGTCTCCATCAAACAGTGCATGCAATACCCTGGTACACGGCTTTCCGACACCGTCATCGCACGCACGGTTACGCACGATTCGCCGGTTATTGAGCTCAACAAAGTGCCTCTGAATAGTGATCCGTGAGAACCGTCGTGAGAACCATAGGTCGGCTAAAGGCAGATAGTGGTGGTTTACGATGGACAACACAAAGAGCATCAATGTCCAGATCAGAGTCACTATTTGACACTCGTGGTTACTAGCTTGTAACCATGGAAAATGGCTTGGGTCTCACTGGGGGTCAAGAGGTCGGGAGTTCAAATCTCCCCAGCCCGACCACGCGGCGACGCGTAAGGGGCCATCTCCGGATGGCCCCTTTTTATTCGAGTCTGTTTTCACCACAACACTCTGTACTGTCAAGGCTCTTCGTGGCCCGTTGTCTGAAGCCACCCGCGGGTCGCGTCGGGTAATTTGGCAACCCCTTGCGCTGCTCGCGATAAATTGTGGGGTCACAACGCAACAAAGGGCCGAGAGGTCGATCTTTGAACGGCCTGGCATCTCAGCCTCACGCCTTACTTCTGAGACAGGGCAGATATAGGGGGCAACCATGAGTTCTACCCGACTGTTAGTTGGAACCCGCAAAGGCGCCTTTATCCTCAGATCGGATGCCCTCAGGAGAACGTGGTCAATCGATGGCCCCCTGTTTGGCGGCTGGGAGATGTATCACCTGAAGGGGTCGCCTGCCGACCCCGAAAGAATCTACGCGTCGCAGTCGAACAGTTGGTTCGGACAGCAGATTCAGCGCTCGGACGATGGTGGAGTTTCATGGAATCCGGTGGGAAATCGTTTCGAATACGAAGGAAATGCTGGCACCCACCAGTGGTACGACGGAACTCCACACCCGTGGGAGTTCGCACGCGTCTGGCACCTCGAGCCTTCAATCGACGATCCGGACACCGTGTATGCCGGTGTTGAAGACGCGGCGATGTTTCATACGACCGATGGCGGCAAGGAATGGTTAGAAATGCCGGGGCTGCGGCTGCACGGATCAGGACCCGCCTGGCAGCCCGGAGCGGGCGGAATGTGTCTTCACACGATTCTCCTCGATGAGACCAATCCCCAGCGCATATTCGTCGCAATCTCCGCAGCGGGCGCGTTTCGCTCCGACGACGGGGGTTCGTCGTGGAAGCCCATCAATCGCGGCCTTTCCTCGGGAGAGATTCCCGATCCCGAGGCAGAGGTCGGACATTGCGTTCATCGAATCGCCCGAAATCCGTCACAACCGGAGGTTCTCTTCATGCAAAAGCACTGGGGAGTCTTTCGAAGCGACAACGGGGGGGATAACTGGATCAACGTGGGTGGAGACCTCCCCTCGGACTTTGGCTTTCCGATCGCAGTGCATCCCCACGAACCGGAGACCGTCTATGTGATTCCCATCAAGAGCGACTCGGAGCACTATCCACCCGAAGGGAAGCTGCGCGTCTATCGGAGCCGGACCGGAGGTAACGAATGGGAGCCGCTCACCGCCGGCTTACCGCAATCGAACTGCTATGTGAACGTTCTTCGCGATGCAATGGATGTTGACCACCACGAGCCCGCTGGCGTCTACTTTGGTACCACAGGAGGGCAGGTTTTCGGCTCCTTCGATGAGGGAGATACCTGGGAGCCACTGGCATCCCATCTCCCGGCAGTGCTCTCCGTGGAGGTGCAGACGCTGCCTTGATTCGCGTCGTACTACCTCAACATCTCCGCACCCTGTCCTCCACAAGTGGAGAGCTGTCTTTCGAACTCACGAACGAACCCACAATCGCGAGCTTGATCGATCGCCTTGAGCAGCAGTACCCGGCGCTGAAGGGAACGATACGAGATCAGGTCTCTGGAACACGACGTCCGTTTGTGCGCTTCTTCGCGGCCGGATTGGACCTCTCGCTTCACCCACCCGATACCGAACTTCCGCTATCTGTTCAAAGCGGCAAGGAGCCGTTCATTATTCTCGGTGCGATGGCAGGCGGCTAAGAGCCAAGTGCGCCAGTTCCGCCGACACTGACCCGGAGACCAGGATTTGGCTGGTGTGACAGATTTGCCTAAGGTGGCGCGCCATACCGACTCTTCATCGCCGTACGGGGCGGTCAGATTTCGTTCAAAAGCTGATTGGAAATGCAAGGAGAGGATGACCTATGAGCCTGACGGATACCGAGACCACTACCGCGGAGCGGGCCGAAGGCGTATTGAGCGCCATCGATGTCGATACCCACGTCGTTGAGAGCGAGGCCGTCTGGGCGCACTTTGACGATTCCACAAATATTCCGCGACCTTTTCTTGTTGAGGCTCACGATCCGCGGACGGGCGTTCGGAGGACCAGATGGGTGATCGATGGAAAGCTCGTTCCAAAGCCCGAAGGAAGGGGCTCGCAGGCGGTAGCGACACCACCGATCGCGGGATTTGAAACCGGAGACGCGGGAGATGTCTTTTGGAGCTGGCGTTCGATGGAGGATGTCCAAGGGAGGATGGGCGACAGCAAGAGCAGGGGAGTGGCCCGTCAGATTGTCTTTCCCACCGTATTTCTCGCAGACCTGACCTCGGATCCAACTGTCCAGGTTGCCTTGGCACGCGCCTACAACCGTTTTATGGCCGAGCGCTGGGAGGCATCCAAGGGGGCGTTCTCCTGGGTTGTCGTTCCGCCGCTTCGCGATCTGGAGCGTTCCCTCGAGGAGCTCGAGTTTGGTCGGTCCCATGGAGCAGTCGGAGTGCTCTTTCACGGAATCGAAATCGATCGGTCTCTCGGGGAGCCCTATTTTGACCCGGTGTACCGCTGCGCCGAGGAGTTGGATCTCTCCATCTGCATACACACCGGGCCGGGCTCTCCGACAATGCTCGACCTTCAAGACAGCCGGTACACGCGGAATTTCGGACACAATCGCGTTCTTCCACTGATCGGTTTCCACGATCTGGTCTTCAGCGGCGTTCCCGAGCGATTCCCCTCACTGCGTTTTGGCTTTCTCGAGGCTTCGGCATCTTGGGTGCCATTTCTTCTCCATTTCCTTCGACGTGCCTCTCGAAGATCGGGACGGGACCCGAAGTTCTACGGTCCAGAGATGTTTCGCGAATATCGCATCTACGTCGCGTGCGAGGCAGATGAGGATCTGCCGTATCTCGGAGAGTGCATCGGATGGGACAACATCCTCATTGGAAGTGATTACGGGCACACCGACCAGTCGGCTGAACTCGACATTGTCCAAAAACTCCAAAATCGCGACGATCTCGACGAGGAGGCAAGCCGAAGAATTCTTGTCTCCAACCCACGCCGATTCTACGGTTTGCATTCGAATTAGCGAGGGACTTGAGCTTTCGGACGCGAACCGGAATGACATTGAAGTTGCGACAATCCAGATCGGCCGAGCATCTCAATAGTCGCGACTTCTTCTCAGATCGGTCAAACCGAAGCGAGGCATCTCAACCGGTCAGCTGATCCGTGGCTCCATCGGGAAGGAATCCCTTCAGTCCGCTCAAAAGGCTGTTGAGTTCCATCGGTACGACGAGTTTCGTCGAGGGAGAGGTCCCAATCTGTTTGAGAGTGTCCAGATACTGCAGCAAGAGCGTGTTCCCGTCGAGAGTCTTCGCCACCGTCAATATGGTCTCGAGGCCCGCTGAGAAACCTTGAGCCCGGAGCAAGGCTGATTGTCGCTCGCCCTCAGCGGCGAGAATCGCCGCCTGCTGCCGACCCTCGGCAAGGGTGATCGCAGCCTGCCGCTCGCCCTCTGCGGCAAGAATCGCTGATGCCTTCTGGCCCTCTGCCTCAGTGACCTGGGCGCGCCTTGTCCGTTCGGCGGACATCTGCCTCGTCATCGCCTCAAGCACGCCGGGCGGCGGGTTCACCTCGCGCACCTCCACATTCGTCACTTTCACGCCCCAGCGCTCTGTGACTTCATCGAGCCGCACACGAAGGAGCGCGTTCATGTTCTCCCGTTTCGACAAGACATCGTCCAATGGCATGTCCCCGACGACGCTCCGCAGGGTTGTAGCGGCAACATTGAGCGCCGCACCGGCAAAATTGAGCACCGCAACAACCGAGACGAGCGGATCGACGACCTTGTAGAAAATGATGAAGTCGATGGATATTGGCGCGTTATCGCTCGTGATGGCAGTTTGATGGGGCACCTCAAGAAACTGCTCCCGAAGGTCAACCAGGGAGGGTCGATCCGTGATCGGATTGAGGAATACAAGTCCTGGACCCTTGAGGCCAATCGCACGGCCGAGACGAAAGAGCACGATTCGCTGATACTCCCGGACGATCTTGACCGACAGGAATGTCGCCGCCACGCCGAACACAAGCACGACTCCAAGAATGACCCCAATGATCATTGCGATGCTCCTTTGTTGAGATCCTCATTGTCTTCGCCCCAAACCTCGAGGCGTAACCCATTCAGCCCAATGACCTGAACGACTGCACCGGCCTCTACGTCTCCATTGAGGCTCGTCGCCGACCACTCTTCGCCACGGAGAATTACAGTGCCATCAGGCTTGAGTGCTGACTTTGCAATGCCCTGTCTGCCCATAAGGCGCGCCTGGTGTCCCGTGGGGCCCACGGAAGCGACGCGTAGCCCCTTCCACGCAAGAAGACCGACACCAAAAGTGAGGCAGACATCAGCACTGAACAGCGTCCAGAGCACAGCTGACGATTCTCCCGAAATGGCGGTCGCAACGAGCCAGGCGGCAGCGACGACACCGAGGAGCGTTGCAACCGCGTGACTATGGGGGCCAAGGTGAAATCCAAGGAGCGACGTGAGGAAAAATGCTCCGAGCAGAACTCCGGCGACAGCCCACATGACGTCTCCTTCCCCTCTTACAACGCTACTCCGCGCCTCCACGCATCCGGTCAGGAAATCGGCGCGGACTCGCGCGGGGCACCGAGAGGAACCAGAGTGACATGCCCGCCCTCTTTCCCTCTCGGTCGAATCGCGAAAGAGGGCTCAAATCGGCGGCTTCGCAGCTTTTGGCGAGGCCGCCAAGGCTCCCGGATCATCGATTGAATCCATGAGAGTCACGCTACGCGATCAGAGGGAGCCTTCCTCTTGAGCGAGAAATACATGACGAGAAGTTGTAACAATTCGATGCTTGACGCGTTCACTCGACCGGAGTTAACTGACCCTGTAGCCCGTTGTCGGGTGATGCAGAAACGGAGGTGCAGTTTGGGCACTATTACCGTCGGACGCACGCGATGCAACTTGACTCACAATGGTGTTGGAGTCCCAAAGATGAAACACGGTTTGGTGGGGCTCCCTGACTGCTCTCCTGAATGTCTCGGCGGATGGAAACTCGGAATTCGAGGTGGTCGACTTAAACGCGCCCAAACCCTGAGTGACTAGCAACTCACCTTGCACTCACCGCCTCGGCGCATTCGCTCTTCGCGCCGGGGCGGTGAGAATTTTTTTGTACCTACATCAATTCGGTCGATTCCTTCGTCCTTATTTCCGGCCGAGCCTCTCAGAGCGAGCCTTCAGTTATCGTGTGTCGACCGCTTCATTGCAGGATCGAACACCCAAATAACGGGGGCACAGAATTGGAATTCACAACATGGCGTGGAAGTGTCGGAGTCATCAAGCCAACACTGAGGCTTGGCGGCACTGAGGAGTTCCTGAGGCTTTTGCCCGAAGGAATCGGCGTGCTTCCGATCTACCTCAATGTGGATCGCGGCACAACCGAACAGTTCAAGAGCGTACTCCCACATTACGAGCAAGCTGCTCGCCAACTCGCGGGAGCCGGCGTCGATCTCATTCACCCAGAGGGAGCGCCGCCATTCATGGTTCACGGATTCCAGGGGGAACAGGAGATTGTCGATGCGTGGCAATCGGAGCTGAATGTTCCGATCGTCACCTCTTCGATGTCTGCACTATCCGCGTGCCGTGCGCTTGGAATGACAAACATCATTGGCGCCAGCTACTTCCGAGGGGAGATCAATGACCTGTTCGCCCGGTATTTCGAAGAGGCCGGAATCCGGGTCGCAGAGATGGCGGGAATGGATGTCGAATTCAATCGAGCTCAGTGGCTCGACTCTCGAGAGGTGTATGCATTTGTTCGAGCGCTCTTTCTGAAGCATCAGAATATCGATGGGATCTACCTTCTTGGATCTGGTTGGCACGTGCTCGACATCATTGACCTGCTTGAACAGGACCTTGAGGTTCCCGTGGTTCATCCGATTGCATCGCGAATATGGACCATTCAGCGCCATCTTCATGTCCGCGAGAAGATTCAAGGACACGGGACGCTCCTGCGGGAACTGCCGCGTCCGGCAACATCGTAGATGCAGGGCGAGAACCCTCTCGCGCATAGGAAACGACCGCTCACAGCGTCCTCCAAGCCTGAGTGGCTTGATTTGACAGAGGACCGACCTCAATTGTGGTTTCTGATGGACCACAATATGAGCTGTGAATCCATAGCTCGCAGAGCTGTCCTCGAAAAGACATGAAAAGGGAAGAGTTTTCACCTCATGAACGCGCAGCGCCCGAATGCCAACCCACAACGTCAAGTCAGCCGCGCGAATGTTCGTCGGACGCGTGAGATTCGAAGGCGCCAACTCCGACGTCGACGAGCCGCCGTTCTTGCAGTCTTCGTCGTCCTGATCCTCATCACCATCGAGGTACTCAAGCCTTCACATCATGCAAATGCCCCGATACAGGTCACGCGGATCGTAAAACCGAATCCCTTCGCTCCGCTCTCTCCGCCTGAGACGCTCGCTCCGCTCTTTCATGGCGCTCCACCGAGTGACGGGAGGTGGATCCCCGCAGGACGAACTCTCGATCACACGAGCGCCGTGTTCACGACCGTGTTTCACCTGCCGGATCAGCCCACCGTTGAGGCTGGCGTCGCTTGGATGGATTCAAGACTTCTTGTAGCAAGGCTCTATTCCGGGAGTTACAGCCCAGGCGGATTGACGTGGAAATACACCGCTCCGATCTCCGCCCAAGCGGCAAGAACTCTCGACGTTGCATTTAATGGTGGATTCTTGATGAAAGATTCGAAGGGCGGGTATTACTCCGAGGGCCATTTCGCGGCCCCGCTCGTCAATGGCGCTGCCTCCTTGGTCATCTACAAAGATGGCCTCGTACAGATTGGTAGCTGGGGACGCGACGTGAGGATGACCCGTTCGGTAGTAGCGGTGCGTCAGAACCTCGTCCTTCTGATTGACAATGGAAAGCTTGCTCCAAATATCAGTCCGACAGACAACTATCAGTGGGGAGTTGCACTCAATCAGGTGGTCGACACCTGGCGAAGTGGGCTGGGCGTAACTTCAGATGGCGCACTGGTCTACGCCTACGGCCCGATGAACGTACTCGATCTCGCGAACGTGCTCAAGCACGCCGGGGCAGTCCGTGCCATGGTTCTCGACATGAACCCTGCCTGGACCGTCTTCGCGACGTACAGGCCAGCCACAAACGGCGGGTTAGCCTCGGCGACAAATGGCCTGAGTTTGCTTCCAAACACAGCCTATGGCCCGAGCCGGTTCTTCACACCCTCGTATGCGAGGGACTTCATCACGCTCTCCGTGCGCTGACTATCGAAAGCGATAGCTGATATGGGAAAATGAGAGGGAGCTTCCGGAAGTTCTCGGTGGCACTTATCGTGCTGCTCCTCGTCGCGACCTTCAACTTTCTCGTTTCAGCGCGTTCGGAGTCTCCTCCGCTCTTCCGTGGCCAACCATCGGCTCTTGAGAGATTCAACTCTGAACTCGCCGGTCTTTCAAACACCCGCATAGAGATCGTCAGGATCGCGGAGTCCCAAATCGGATACAAGACGAATCCTCCACGCGGCTATTGCAACAAGTACAGCGCATTCTGGTATTCCGGAGCGGCGGACTGTCC
>DAIDIA010000121.1 GCA_027459565.1 Acidimicrobiaceae bacterium
GAGGTCACCAGCGCGTCGCACCGGCCGATCGCATCGAGAAACGCCGAGACGAGCGCCTCCTCGTCGTCGCGCACGAGACCGAGATCGACCGGAACGGCATTCGCCCGCTCGACGAGGCCAAGGAGCAGCTCCTTGTTCGCCTCGCGGATCTGTCCGGGCTTGAGTTCAGAGCCGTCGTCGACGAGCTCATCTCCACTCGACATCACGCCGACGGTGATGCGCGGAAAGACCTCGACGCGCAGTTCGCCAAGGCTCGCGAGCACCCCGAGATGCGCCGGACGAAGAACCGTTCCCGCCACGAACACCGTCTCCCCGATGCCGACGTCCTCGCCGACATCGCGCACGGACTGTCCCACCGAGGCGACTGAGGAGAGCACCACCTCGGCGCCATCGACCGTGCTGTCTTCGACCATGATGACGGCGTCCGCGCCATCGGGCATCGGTGCCCCCGTCATGATCCGCATAGCCTCACCGAGTTGGACGGGCTTCGTCGGCGTCGATCCCGCGGCGATCTCGCCGACGACGCGCAGGCGCGAAGGGGCCTCTTTCGTATCGATGGCGCGGACCGCGTATCCGTCCATCGCGCTGTTGGCGAACGGAGGTATCGCCTCCCTCGCGACGATGTCACGGGCGAGCACGCAGCCGAGCGCATCGCGGAGCGCCACCTCGACCGGTGCTCTGGCCGACACCGCGTCGCGCACGATCTGCTGGGCCTCTTCGAGCGGAATCATGACCTTACGCTAGCGGTTTGAGGTCCCTGCCTCCGAGGGGTCACGGACCCACAGCCCTGACCGGCCGCCGCGCTTTTCTTGAAGTTCGAGACTCTCGATCGAGAGCGCATTCGCGCGCGCGCCGAGTTGGGAGACGATCGAGAGGGCCGCCACGCCACACGCGCTCAGTGCCTCCATCTCGACGCCGGTCTGGGACTCGGTCTCCACTGCAGCGATGATCTCGAGCGCATCGTGTCCGGGCGCGAATGTGATCGCAATGGAGCTGAGTGGAAGCTGGTGACAGAGCGGGATCAGACGCGAGGTCCTCTTGGCGCCGAACATCCCCGCGACGCGCGCGACCGACAGGAGGTCATCGTGTTCTCCATCGGAGAGAACCGCCGCGAGGTCTTCGATACCCCGGATCCAGCAGTGCGCCTCGGCGCGGCGCCTGGTGATTGGCTTGTCGGTGACATCGACCATCACCGCGTGCCCGGCGTCGTCGAAGTGGGTGAGCTCTTGCGGGGCCTGCGGCTCGGTCATGGACGATGCGTCGCGTGTCCGTGGATCGGTCCATCACCGTCACTCAGCGACATCGGTTGATGTCCCGTCTGCTTGGTGATGATCTCGGCGAGGATCGCGATCGCCGTCTCCTCGGGGGTGCGCGAACCGAGATCGAGTCCGATCGGAGAGGAGACCCTCGCGAGCGCCTCCTCTTTTGCCCCGGCTCCGAGCAGGCGCTCCCTGCGCTCACGGTGCGTCCGGCGTGATCCCATCGCACCGATGTATCCCACCCTCGTCTTCAGCGCGCCCATGATGGCCGGCACGTCGAACTTCGGGTCGTGTGTGAGCACGCAGATCGCATCGCGCGGACCGAGTTCGGTCTTGAGCGCCTCGAGGTAGCGGTGCGGCCAGTCGACGACAACGTAGTCGGCCTCGGGGAAGCGCGCAGGGGTCGCAAATGGCGCTCGGGCGTCGCACACGGTGACCTCGAAGCCAATCACCTTGGCGATGCGCACGAGCGCAGCCGTGAAGTCCACGGCACCGAAGATCACCATCTTCGGCGGTGGCGTGAACGATTCAAAGAAGACGGAGATCTCGGCGCCCGTTGCCGAGCCCTTCTTCCCGTAGTGACGGATCACCGAATGACCAGACGCGATCACCCCGTCGCCGTCTCGCTTGACGAACTCGTCGAGTTCGGCGTCGCCGAGCGAGCCAGAGAGTGCTCCATCCGCGCCGACCAGCACGGTCGCGCCAAGATGCGTCATCTCGTTGACCTCGCGAGTGCCGACGATGCAGGGGTTTGCGCCCTGTCGTCCCTCAAGGCTCCGAGTGACCTCGGTCTCATCGATGGCGATCACCGTCGCGAGCGCGCACGGCTCGCGCTCGCCAAGCGCGCGCGCCAGCGCGTCGAACGCGTCGGAAATGCCCCTTTTTGTGGATTTGCCATTATTCTTCTTTATACACTCAACATTTTATCAATTTTATCGCGGATTGACTCATCAT
>DAIDIA010000122.1 GCA_027459565.1 Acidimicrobiaceae bacterium
TCGCCTCCCTGTTCGTCGGGTTCGCGCTTGAGCCGCGAATCGGAGCGGTCGAGCGGCCGGGCGTAGGCTCCGCACCAGGCCATCCGCGCGATTTGACCACGGCGGTCGCCACGAGGTCCCCCGAACAGATCCCCGGACAGTTCGTCATCGCCGCGCCGGCGGCGCTTCCCCACGATGCGCGCGAGCTTGGCCCGATGCCGCGCGCCCGTCGCCTCGAGCTCGCCTTCGCCCTCGCGCCGAGCGATCCGGTCGGGCTCGCGGATGCGGCGCGCGCGATCTCCACGCCAAGGAGTGCGTCATATCACCGCTTCCTCTCGCCCGCGGAGATCGCACGGAGGTTTGGTCCGACCCCGTCGACGATCGCACGGGTCTCGCGCGAGGCGAGTGTGCTTGGAATCCGGATCGGGGCGCTCTCACCGAATCATCTCCTGCTCCACGCGAGCGCCTCCGTCGCGACGCTTGCCTCGTCTTTGCGCGCGCACCTTGACGCTGTCCGCCTGGGGAGCGGCGCGATCGGTTGGCGACTGACCTCGAAGGCGCTCTTCCCGGAAAGATTCGCCAACGACATCAGCGCGGTTGTCGGCCTGAACAACGTTTTCGTCGCGCACTCGATGATCGATGCGCGAGAGAGCGCGACGACGGGTTCGAGCTTGGAGAGCGCCGGAGCACCGAGCGCTGTTCCGAGCGCGTGTACCTCCGCGAGGCTCGCGACGCATTACAGCGGAGGCTGGACAGAGAGCCAGGTCGCCTCCGCGTACGGTCTCGGCCCGCTCTACGGTGCCGGTGATCTCGGAGCGGGACAGACCATCGCGGTCGTGGAACTCGAGCCCTTTCTCAAGAGCGACATCGCGACGTTCGATCGCTGCTATTTCGGCGAGAGCCATGTGAACCTGGTCCATCGAATCCCGATCGATGGATTTCGCTACCGCGGAGCGGGCACGGGAGAATCAGTGCTTGACATCGAGAGCCTCAGCGCGCTCGCGCCCGCAGCGACCCTTAATGTCTACGAGGCATCGAATACAACGATCGGAACACTCGACACCTACAACGCGATCGTCAGCTCAGACAGCGCGAATCTGATAACGACGAGCTGGGGTGAGTGCGAGCAGCTGCTCGATGCCACCTCCCCCGGCGCGCGTCAGGTCGAGAACTTCATCTTCGAAGAGGCAGCCGCGCAGGGCCAGACCGTCATCGCCGCAACAGGCGACAGTGGATCCGACGACTGCGCGACGACGCCATTTGGAAGCGACAGCCCTGTCGCCCCCTACCTCTCCGTCGATGATCCCGCGAGCCAGCCCTACGTGCTCGGCGTCGGGGGAACCTCGTTGCGCAGTGCGGTACAGCCGCTCACTGCCACGAGCGAGATCGCCTGGAACGGTGGATCCCAGGGCGGCGCGGGCGGCGGAGGGGTGAGTGGGAACTGGGCGAGTCCCTCGTGGCAGTCGGGATCCGGGGTTCCGGGAACCTCGTCGCTCTTGAACCGGCAGGTTCCCGATGTCAGCGCCACCGCGGACTCCGTCCTCGGGATGACGGTCTTCTCGACCTCGTTTGGCAAGGATGGCTGGACGACCATCGGCGGTACCTCGGCGGCTGCACCCATCTGGGCGGCGGTGCTCGCGGAGATCGCCGCTTCGGGACCGACGGGCACCGCGTGCACGTCGCTTGGAGTGACACCGGGCGGTGCCGATCTCGGTTTCGTGCCACCGCTGCTCTACGCGGCTGCGGCGGACGCGTACACGACGAACTTCCATGTCATCTCCGTGGGCAGCAATGATGCGTACCAGTTGGGTCTCGGCTATCGGGCGTCTTTT
>DAIDIA010000123.1 GCA_027459565.1 Acidimicrobiaceae bacterium
AGGTCGTCTGTGGCGCCTGGAACTATGGAATCGGCGACGTCGTTCCCCTCGCCAGAGTCGGTGTGACGCTCCCGAACGGGATGACGATCGTCGCGCGCAAGATGCGCGGGGTGACCTCGAACGGCATGCTCTGCAGCCCAAAGGAGCTCGGACTGGCCGAAGATCACGAGGGCCTCCTCGTTCTCGCGAGGACCGGCTCTGCCTTTGGCGAACTCCCCGCCGGACTCGAACTCGGAGCCGAGATCGCCGAATACCTCGGAATCATCCCCGACGTCGTCTTCGACCTCTCCATCGAGCCCAACCGGCCCGATGCGCTCGCGATCACCGGAGTCGCCCGTGACCTCGCCGCATCGCTGGGGCGGACATTCACGCTTTCGACCCCGGTCGTCATCGAAGAGGGCCCCCCGGTCGCATCGCTTGCCTCCATCTCGGTGCTCTCGGACGACCTCTGCCCGCGCCTCGTGGCGCGAGTCGTCAGTGGAGTCGCTCCGATTCGATCTCCAAGGGAGGTGGAACGGCGCCTTCAGCTTGCCGGCATGCGGCCGATCAATGCGGTCGTGGATGCCTCGAACTACGTGATGCTCGAACTCGGTCAGCCGACGCACCCCTATGACCTCGATCAGCTCTCGGGCCGGGGGCTCCGGGTGCGGCGGGCCTCGCCGGGCGAGCGACTCGTCACGCTCGACGGGACCGAACGCACGCTCGGTCGCTCCGGCGGCGAGGACCTCTTGATCTGCGACGCGAACGATCGGCCAGTCGGCCTCGCGGGGATCATGGGAGGTCAATCGAGTGAGATCAGTGAGGCGACCCACGAGGTTTTGTTGGAGGTTGCCACCTTCTCCGCACTCGCGATCGGGCGCACCTCCGCGACGCAGGGTCTCCGGTCGGAGGCCTCGACCCGTTTCTGGCGCGGCACCGATGCAGAGGGTCTCGATCGCGCGGCGGACCGGTTCTGTGAACTGTTGCGCGAGGCGCACATTGTCGCGGGGATCGCTCCGCCCCTGGTCGCGGTCGGCAGGCTCGAGAGCGCGCCAGCGCCCACGCGCCGGCGGGAATTGCGGCTGCGCACGGACCGCGTGAATGGTTATCTCGGAACCTCCCTTGGCGCTCCGGAGATCGCCGGTCTCCTCGCTCCGCTCGGCTTCGTGGTCAAGGCGGCCGACGCAGACCTCGATGTCGAGATCCCCGGTTTTCGCCACGACGTGACGCGCGAGGTCGATCTCATCGAGGAGGTCGCGCGACTGTTCGGCTATGACAACATCCCCGAGCGCTCGCGGCGCTCCCCGTTCGTCGGTCGCCGGTCGCCACTCCAGGAGCTTCGCCGCGCGCTTCGCCAACGCCTCACCGCCACGGGAGCGCACGAGGCGTGGACGAGTTCGATCGTCGATCCCCAGTTCGAGAGGATGCTCGGTTCATGGGTCGCACACGTCGGACTCTCCAATCCGATCGTCGTCAACGAGGTGGCGCTGCGCTCGCATCTGCTTGCGGGCCTGTGTGGAGCGGTCGGGCACAACGAGTCGCACCGAAACTCCGAACTGCGCCTGTTCGAGATCGGCAATGTCTTTTTCATGCCGGACGCGCACGACGAGCGGCCGATTGAACGCGAGCTCGCCGCGGTGGTCTTTGGCATGGATGGCGACGATGCGGGGACCGCGTACGCGTGCTGGCATGCGCTCGTCGAGGGACTCGGACTCGCGCCCTCGCAGTTCACGTTCGACCAGGCGGCTCCCGGGGGGGCTCTGGAGCCGGACTGGCTGAGCGTGGGCGCGCATCCGACGAGGACGGCACGGGTCATTGTCGACGGGACCGCCTGCGCGATCATCGGTGAGATCGATCCCGTGGTTCAGGAGCAGTTCGGGCTTGCGAGGCGTCGGCTCGGCTGGCTGGTGATCGACCTCTTGACATTGAGCGGATGTGCTCCGGTGCCGCTCAAGGCGAGACCGGTGAGCCACTATCCCTCCGCCGATGTCGACCTCGCTTTCGTCGTTCCCGACACCGTGCGCGCCCAAACGCTCGCCGCGGCGATCGTGGAGGCCGGCGGTGAGCTCGCTGCGTCCGTGAGACTCG
>DAIDIA010000124.1 GCA_027459565.1 Acidimicrobiaceae bacterium
GAGGAGTACTTCTCGTGATACAGGCGAAAATGTTTTGAGAGGCTCTGCACTTCGACGGCGTAGTTCATCTCGGGCTCAAAGCTCCTCTGCGAAGTTGCCCTCAAGGCGCCCGAAGACGAGGAGGGAGATCAGAAGCAGCACCACACCGGTAACAAAGACCCATCCGAGCATCAGAAGGTAGAAGTGGTACGGATAGTTCGCGAGCACCGGACCGTCGGCACCATTCGCGTAGCTGTAACCCAGCGGGGCCACATGACCATAGAGCGCGCGCTGGAAACTCAGGACGATCGGAGTGATGGGATCAGCAAGGAAAAAGTAGCCGAGCCAGTGCGCGTGGTGATACACGCGGTTGTAGCTGTAGATGATCGGCACACCCCAGAACCACGCCTGCAAGACGACATCGATGAGATGTTGCACGTCGCGCAGATAGACATTCACCGCGGAGAGGAAGATCGAAAGCGCGCTGGTGACAATCACGAGATCGATCAGCGCGCCGAGGACGAGTGGCAGATAGCCCCATGCCGGAGCGTACTGAAAGCCGATCAGGAACAGCACGAGCACGAGGAACTGGAAGAAGAAAAAGACCAGCGAGGTTCCCACCTGGGAGATGGCGAGGATCTCGCGCGGGAACGAGACTTTCTTGACGATTCCCGCGTTCCGGACGACCGCGCTCGACGCCCCGCCGAGCGAGACGCCGAAGAAATTCCAGACCAGAAGGCCGCTGAAGAGATACAGCGCGAAATAGGGAACCGCGGATTTGAGGAAGTACTTGAAGACGACGTAGTACACCAGCAAGACGATTGCCGGGTTGATCATGGACCAGATGAACCCGAGGAAGCTTCCCTTGTACTTCACCTTGAGCTCCTTGCGGATCAAGAACAGGAGCAGCTCCCGGGATCGCCAGATCTCCTTGAGCCTCGGGCGGAGGCGCACTCTGGCTGACACCACGCGCGCGGGAAGATCCGATCGTTCGTTTCCCAAGGCTTGGGGATCCAATATCTCCATCGGTGCCGTCTGCGAATGCTCGAACTCATTCTCGGCAACCATGCAGTTATTGCCCCTTCCCGGGTCTCAGCTCGCGCGAGACCGTCTTCTCCACGAGGAACGGGCAAATCCTAGCGGTCGGGTCAGAAGGAGTGAGCGCAGGTCGATTGGTAACTAGCATGACATCACAGGACCATTACAGACTGGGGAGTCTTGTGCACGACCGATCAAAGAGACACCTGTTGCGAAGGGCGCGCACCGCTGCCTCGCTACCAGGTCGTGTGGTGGCATGCGAAGACCGCACGAACGCGATCGAACAACATGTCGTGCGCAAGATCGACGAGATGCGCGCGGAGCTCGCCGAGCTGCGCCAGATGGTGCAGGCACAACTCGACGCGGACGCGGAGTCGACCGAGCTGGTCGGAAGGCTCCTCCAGGCCCAGGAGGCACGCGTCGATGCGCTCGAACAGGAGATCTTCGTATTCCCCCAGAATGCCGTCGCGCCTCCGGAGGGCCTCGGTTCCGGGAGCGCTCCGGATGGCTCGACCGCCCGGACCTAGGGCGCGTCGCTGCCACAATGAGCCAACCCCCGGTCGTTGTCGACATCTCGGCGCTGCAGAGCGCGGAGAGCCGCGGACGCGGAATTGCCCACTTTGCACTCTCGTGGTGCATCGCGCTCGAACGCCTGCGACCCGACCTCGTGAGTGTCTATGGCCTCAACCCCTCACTTGCGCCCCCTGGCGCGTTGCGTGAGCTCGTCTCGTCGGGGAAGGTCATGCACCTCAGCACCAAGATGGTCGAGCGGGCGACCATCTTCCATCAACTCGCACCCTTCGATCTCGCACAACCCGCGGGACGCCTCCTTCCCCACAAGCTCCGGGGGCAGCTGACGAGTGCGACCGTCTATGACCTGATTCCCGCCCGGGATCTCACGAATGAATTGATTGATGCGACAGACCGGAGGCGCTACCGCACCCGTCTCGAGATCATTCGATCACATGACCACCTCCAGGTGCTCTCCTCGGACGTTGCCCGCGACCTCACGCGCATCCTCGGGATCGACAACGAGAAGGTTACGGTCGTGGGGGCGGCACCCGATCCCGTCTTCGTTCCTGCGCCCGACCGCGACCATGTCCGCGAGGCCGTGATCACCGCGCTCTCGCGAACTGCGCTCAACCGCCGTTTCGTGCTCTACCCCAGTGGATCACACCCTCGAAAGAACAACGAGCGGCTGATTCGCGCCTGGGGACTTGTCGCCCCGGAGATCCGATCATCGTTCCAACTCGTGATAACCGGCGCATTCAATCCGTCAACCGTGTTCCATCTCGAGAACCTCGCCGCCCAACTCGGAGCGTCCGGCGAGATCGTGCTGCCCGGATATGTCGCGGGCCACGACTTCCCGGCGATGGTCCAGAGTGCGGATCTGGTGTGCTTCCCATCGCTCGCCGAGGGATTTGGCCTCCCGATCGTCGAGGCACTCGCCTGCCAGACCCCGGTCGTTGCCTCGACGATACCTCCACATGATGAACTTCTCCCGAGCGCTCTGCTCTTTGACCCTGAAGATGTCCACGCGATCGCCATCGCCATCGAGCACGCACTCACGGGCCGACTCGTATCGCACACCCCCGCGCTACCCACATGGGAGGATGTCGCGCGAAAGAGCGCTCGCGCGTTCGACGCGATGTTGTCTCGTCAGCGCTCTCGACCAGCACCGAAGCCACATCGACGAAACCGTCCGCGTCTCGCGCTCGTCTCGCCCTTCCCTCCCTCTCCGACCGGCATCGCGCGCTATTCCTACCGCCTGGCAGAGGCGCTCGCGAAGACGGAGAAGGTCGACCTCACCTGTTTCTTCGACGGCCCGAGCACGGCTCAGATCACCCCGGAGACAATCACGGGCCACCGCGTCGAAGCGCTCTTGCACGTCGAGCGTCTCGCGGGGCACTTTGACGAGGTCGTCTACGTCTTTGGCAACAGCCACCACCATCTCGGCGCATACGCGATGCTCCAACAGCGCCGCGGGCTCGTCCTCAGCCATGACGTCCGGCTCAGCAACCTCTACCGCCACCTGTACGGCGATCCGGGGTTTCTCCTCGGGGGACTTGGTCGGGCAATCGACAAGATGTACGAGGGACAGATTCCCCGATCGATCGGATCGACAGGCGACATCGAAGAGAGCGACCTCGAACTTTACGGACTCCTCATGGCACGCGACGTCATCACGATGAGCAGCGGATTTCTCGTCACCTCCTCCACAGCGGCAAGGCTCGCGGAGATCGATGCGCGACCGAGTTCACTCCGGAAGATCGCGACGCTGCCCTTCGCCATGGAAATGCCGGGGCCAGCCGACGTCGGATTCACCGAGATTTCGACGAAATGTCCCGAGGTGCTCCTTGGCAAGGGGGAGAACCTCTGGGGTAAACCCCCGCCGCGAGATCAGATCTCCTATCTCGCACACTTCGGAATCGTCGATCCGATCAAGAACCCGCTCTTGCTGATCGAGATGCTCGCGCTGATGCGCCATCGCGCCGACGTCCGGCTGGTATTTGTCGGACCGGTGGCGGACGCGCTCTGCGATGAGCTCAGCCAGCGTGCCCACGACCTCGAGATCGACGAGCGGGTCCTCTTTACGGGCCCGCTTGGACCGCGCGACTATCTCGCCTGGCTCAATCGCGCGACGCTCGCGTTGCAACTGAGAGCCGCATCGAACGGGGAGGCGTCGGCCGCAGTCGGCGAATGCCTGGCAGGCGGAGTCTCGACGATCGTCAGCGACATCGGCTGGTCGAGCGAGATTCCCCGAGGCGCGGTCACCCACGTCGGGGCAGACATCAACGCCAACGACCTCGCCGCGGTGACAGAGCGCCTGCTCGACGACGCGCGCCTTCGCACCAATATCGCGCACGCAGGCGCGGCACATGCCTCCCACTACAGCTTTGACTACGTGGCGCGCACACTGCTGGCATCGATCGCCCCGCGCGCAACCGTCGCGCAGGCCTGACGGTCCGCGTCGCGCCCGACGGCACTTTCGCCGAACACGCTCGAGAGTCCGTGAGGCGAATCAGCGATCCGTCAGCTCGCGAAGGACGCGCGACACCACCGCACGCACAACCGCCGAGATGCCCGGGGACTCGTACGTCGCCGAGGTGAACGCGGCCGAGGTGAGCGGACCGACCCCCTCGGCACCGAGTTCAACACGTGCCCGGTTCGCGCGACGCTCCGCCTCTGCCCGCCGGCGGATTCCCGCGAGCACCGCGTTGCGAAGATCCGGTTCGGTCGGCGAGGGCCACGGATCCTCTGTCGCGAGCGGCTCGTCAATCGATGGCGGAGCGATCTCGACGCGCTCCGCGTGGACACCCGGGGCCGCGAGCACCCTGCGAAAGTCCTCGTCATTTCGGACGATGATGCGCGACGCGCGGCGCCACATGTCCCTCGTTGCGCGACCGCCCACCCCTCCGGGGAGTGGAATCGGACTGTCGAGTCGGAGCGTGACCTGCGAATACATGCCAAAGCAGACCCCGAGACCGAGAAGCGTCAGTCCGCGCAGCACGCGATGCACCTCGGTATCGAACGGAAGTCGCGTCTCGATGCGAAGCTCCAGGGCGTCGAACCTCGAAGAGAGCATCGCGAGGCGAACCGGCAGCATCAACGTCTGGAGATTCGCCGAGTGATGCGCCGCGCTGCGCGGATCCGGAGAGAGGATCTCGACCTCGTCGCCCTG
>DAIDIA010000125.1 GCA_027459565.1 Acidimicrobiaceae bacterium
GCGAAGCTCGCCCGTCGCGGGATAATCGGGGCCAGGCACGCGCACCTTGATGCGCGCCACGCTCCGTCGCACCTTGAGCTCCACAATCGCGTCGAGATCACCGAGACCTCGAAAGAGCACCGGATCGATGACCGCGGAGAATGATTCAAGCAGTGCCTGATCGCGAGCGCGTGCCATGGGGCTTCATCTTCTCCATCATCGTGTGCAATTACGCATTTACCTGCGCATTGTTCCAAACCTGCACAGCTACGATAGCGGGTAGGCCTCCCCGGGGGGCCGTGGGACGCGCCGGACAATTGCCATTGCCTGCGCACAGGCGTTATGACGGGAACATTGAGCAGATGACCATATCGGCACACAGCGACACCGGACCGATCCAGCGCGACGCGGAGAACGACGAGACCTTCTCGGCTGCCGTTGCCGCAGTGACCTCGGCCTTCGGTGATGCGACACGCCGGCAGATCTACCTTGTGGCTCGAGATGGTGAGGGCGTCACCGCGACGGAGATCGCCCGCCGCTTCGCGCTCCATCCGAACGTCGCGCGTCACCATCTCGACAAACTCGCGGCCGGTGGCTATCTCGATGTCAGCCTGGACCACACACCAAGTGGCGCCGGGCGCCCTTCGAAGCGCTATCGGCGCAGTGCCCGCCAGACGACGCTCGAGATTCCGCCGCGTCCCGACGAGCTGATGATCACGCTGCTCGTGCGCGCGCTCTCTCTCCTCGATCCCGCGGTTGCGGAGAAGATGGCGCTCGAGGTCGGTGAGGACTACGGCCGCATGCTGGCCCAGCAGATGTCACCCGGCGAGTCGCAGCGGTCAAGTCGAGCCGCCATGCTGGCGGTCGCGGACGCCCTGACCGCGCATGGATTCGCTGCGCACGCGGAGGAGCGGGCGCAGTCGATGAGCATCATCCGCGACCACTGTCCATTCGGAGAGATCGTCTCGGAGCACCCGGTGCTCTGCGCGGTCGACCGCGGCATGGTGCAGGGACTCATGGCCGGGCTGTGCGGCGAGGGCGTGCCGGTACAGCTGCGCTCGCGGGCGCGGGGCGACGACAACTGCGAGAGCGTCGCAGCGAGCTAACCGGATCAGCCGGCGAAGATCGCCGGCGCGGCGACCCCTGCCTGGTGATAGATCCTGAGCACCTGGGGACGAAGCGCCTCGACGAGTGCCCGGGATGGCCGATCACGCACCAGCGCCTCGAGTTGGATGAGCGCACCGGGAATGTCGCGTCGGTCCTGGGCGAGCGCGATCGCGTCCAGACCGCGCGCATCGGCATAGCCCGGGGCGATGTTCGCGGCGGTCGCGATCTCCGCGTCACCGCGCGCCACGACCTCCCCGTTTCGCGCGCGTAGCCCCGAGATACGGATCAGCCACCCCTGATAGGTGAGTGCCTCGTGTTGGTGCGGAACGGTCGCGAGCACCCTCGCGTAGACCGCGATCGCCTCGGCGATCTGGCCGCTGCCCGCGAGTTCGGACGCCTGGGAGAGTTCCTGCTGGACGACGAGCGCCTGGGAGAGTGAGACCGATCCGGTCGCACTCTGCCCCGGCAGCCGTACTCCGGCAAAATGGAGTGCCACAAGTGCCACTCCCGCGATCAGCCATACGAACACCGAGGTCACGAGTATCCGGCGCGACCGCCGTGTTCCGAGGAGCCGGCGCGCCCGACCAACTCGGGAACGCGTGCGCGTGTCTGGTCCGCCGGGGCGCTCGAGCCTCGCGATCTCGTCAAGCAAGACGGTAGTCCTCGCGATGTAGCTCCGGCGAAGCCCCTCGTAGTCCGAGGGCGCGACATCACCGGACCGGAACTCGAGCTCGAGATCCTCGAGCGAACGCAGCAGGTTGTCGCGCTCCTCGATGAGTCGCTCTTGTCGAGGGTCCACCTCAGCCATCTCTGTCCGCTCCCGTCGCGCGCGCGCCCTCGCGGCCCCTCAACAGCGCGAGAACCCGCTCCTCGTCCTCTTTGGAGATGCCCTCTGGCGCGGGTCTGCGGCGCAGGAGGAATGCCGTGAGACCGCCAACGGCCAGTGCGACGACGACAACCGGGACGATCCAGATCAAAGAGCCCGACGGGCGCAAAAGCTCCGCCTGTCCGTAGGTTGCGACCATGCGCGCCTCGATCGCACGGTCCGTGAGACCCTGGTGCACCCAGTTGGCGATGGTCGCCTTGATCTCGTTCGCGGAGACGGTCTCGGATTGGGCGAGCGATGCATCCGCGCATGATGGGCACTTGAGGACGCTCTCGAGGTCCACAATGCGCTGCGCGGGCGTCCGCGCGGTCGGTTGCACCGATCCAACCGCGAGCAACGCGACAAAGGCGAAGCCGAGCAGCGCCCACATCGCCCGGGAGCGAAACAGCCTGCCAATCGCCCCGGTGCCGGTCATGCGCGCGCCACCCTCGCCTCGCGGATCCAGTTCGAGAGCTCGGTCGCGGTGACCGGCTGGGAGATCGAGCTCACGATCCTCCCCGCGGGATCGACCAGGAAGAGCTCCGGGGGCTGGGCGACGCCGTAGGACTGGGCGATCGAGCCCGTTGTGTCGACGACCGCGGGCCACGTGGCTCCATAGCGCGAGAAGAAGCCGCGCGCGTTGTTGATCGAGTCGTCGATGTCGACTCCGATGAACCCGACGGTGCGGTCGTCGCGGTGCGAGAACGTGAACGCCTCGATCTGGGGCTCCTCGCTGAGACAGGCGCTGCACCAGCTGGCGAAGAAGTCGACGATGACGTATCGACCCCGAAACGCCTGCAGCGAGATCGGCCTGCCATCTGTGAGGCTGGTCCCCGAGATCGCCCTCGCCCTGGAGCCCCCGAGCGGCGTCGTGGACGGGCGCGCGCCAACCACGGTCCGCAACGCGAACGCGGCGATCAGTGCGACACAGACGGCGCCGACGGCGAGCGCGGTGACGCGTGCGCGTACACGGACCAGCCTCATCGTCCACCGACCGGCGATGCCTCGAGCAGCTCCGGGAGCAGGACCGTCGAGGGGTCCGTAGGACGGCGTCGCGATCCGGGTATCAACGCCAGCAGTGCGCCGAGTGCACAGATCGCGCCCCCGATCCACAGCCACATCACCAGCGGCTCGCTGATGACCTCGATGCTCACCGGTAGGCCGAGTCCCGCCCCACTCGCAAGTTCGAGATAGAGATCCCTTGTCGGCGTCGAGTCGATCGAAGGCATCGCGGTTGACGAGGGGCTGTTGTCGAAGTTCACGATGCCCGGACGAAACACCCCGTCACCGCCGATGCGGATCTTCGCGAGATATCCCTTCGCTGCGGGGGCATCGACGGTCTGCCATCCGACGAAGGTCAGCGTCCGCCCATCGGTGACGGTCGAGGCACCGGGCCTCAACGTGACCAAGGTCCTCGTCGCGAACGAGGTTGAGGCACAGAGCGCGACGGCGATGCAGATCACGCCGAGGTGGGTGACCATGCCGCCGTTCGCCCGGCCGACGAGGCCGCGCCAGAGCGGCAGCCCGTGGCGATGCGCGGCGAGCGTCGCGAGACCGAGCTGGCGGAGCGCCGCGGCCGCGGCGAATCCTCCGAGCGAGAAGGTGAGCAGCGGTACGAAACCGCGCACGCCGAGGGCAACCAAGAGCGCGAGCATCACCAGCGCGCTCCACGCCGGCACAAGGATGCGCGCGCGCATCACGCCCGAACCCGCCTTTCGCCACGGGAGCGCGGGTGCAATCGCCATGATGAACAACAGCGAGATCCCGAGCGGCACGGTGAAGGTGTCAAAGTACGGACGGCCGATCGAGATCGCTCCCCCGCTGACTGCCTCGACGAGCACCGGCGCGACTGTGCCGAGCAAGACGACGAAGGCGAAACAGGCGAAGATGAGGTTGTTTGCGAGGAACGCGCCCTCGCGCGACACCGGGGCATCGATCGAGCCCGATGACACAAGGCGATCCCCGCGCCATCCGATCAGCGAGACACTGACCAGCACGGTCACGGCAAAGAATGCCAGGAGCGTCGGTCCGATTCCCGAGTTCGAGAACGCGTGCACCGAGACGACGACTCCAGAACGGGTGAGGAATGTCCCGAGAATCGTCAGCGAGAACGTCGCGACCAACAGGGAGAGGTTCCAGATGCGCAGCAGGCCGCGACGTTCCTGAACCATCACCGAATGCAGAGAGGCCGTCGCCGTGAGCCACGGGAGAAGCGCGACGTTCTCGACCGGATCCCAGCCCCAGGCGCCTCCCCATCCCAGCGACTGATAGGACCACCACGCGCCGAGCACGATGCCGACGGTCAGACACGACCAAGCGAACACCGTTGCCCTCCGGGTCGCGACCAACCAGCCCTCGCCGATACGCCCGGTGATGAGCGATGCGATGGCGAATGCGAACGGCACGGTGAATCCGACATAGCCGAGATAGAGGAAGACGGGATGGAACGCGATCAGGAGGTTGTCTTGCAGCAGCGGGTTCGGTCCGGTTCCATCGGCGACGACGCGCGAGGCGACGACGAATGGATCGGCAGGTCCCGCGATCAGATAGAAGAAGAACAGCGCGACGACGCCGGTGATTGCGAGCGCGACCAGAAACAGCCGGTCATCGAGGCGATCGCGAAAGCGGATCGCCATCGCCAAGAGGTATCCGGTCAGGATGAGGACCCACAGAAGGATCGAGCCCTGCAACGCCGACCACATTCCCGTGAGCGAATACAAAAGTGGGGTCTCACGCGAGTTGTTCGAGGCGACGTACGCCAGCGAAAAGTCGTGGGTGATCAGCGCGCGCTCCATGGCGAAGGTAGCGATGACCGCACCGAGGATCGGCAAGAGAACGACAGCGCGAATGTGCGCGATGCTGCGCGTGCCCGTGCGCACGAGCGCGGTGCAACACATCGCCACCGTCGCCGCGGAGCCGAGGACGCCGATCCAGATGCCGAGATGGCCGATGAAGGCGTTCATGCGAAGCTTTCGGGTCTCGTGAGGTTGGGGCGGAGCATGGAGTTATCGCACCGAACCGTTCGGCGCCCTCACCCTCGCGGGATGAGCGGCGATGTAGGAGTTGGAGTGCTTGACGAGGATCTGGTCAGATTGAAAATGATCCGTCGCGCCGACGAAGTGTCCGACGAGCACCACGGGGACATTCGCCTGAAAGAGCTCTGGCGGCTCACCGGAGTTCGTCACGACGATCCGGTTGTGACCGGTCCCCCCGACAACAAAGTCGACGGTCGTCGCATTCGGACGCGAGATGGTGTGTGCGAGTACGACGCCCTCGAGCTGGAAGTCCGAATTCCCGAGGAGGTTCCGCGAGACGAGCGCCTGGTCGACGGTCTTGAAGTAGGTCACCGCACCAGACAGCGTCTTGTAGAGCAGGAATCCGACCGCGAGGGCAACGACGAGGAAGACAACGCGCAGTCGCCTACGGGTCTCGCGACGCGCTCTCGATACCGCCTCGATGGCCGCCTCGTGCATCGCGTCCGGCGCGCTCGATTCCGCGACGTGGCTCGTCGTCATGTCCGTATCGCGCGTGCGCGACCCCGGCGCTGTCGGATGATGAGCGCACCGGCGTGACCCGTGATCGCGATGAACGTCACGAGATACCCCGCGAGGACGTAGCTATTCATGGCTTCCCTCGAGTTGACGGTCAAGAAGTGCCGCGCTGATCTGTTCCTCGAGCGCGCGCGACTCCACGCCGCCGAGGCGATAGCGGATCATCACCATCCACGCGTATGCAAGGGTGAACGCGACGAATCCGAGCAGAAGCGTCCAGGCCATCGATCCATGGATGTAGGTCCGGTGCGTCGTCGGATTGAGCACGGTCGGCGCCTGATGCAGACTCTTCCACCACAGGACGGCAAAGTACACAATCGGCACGTCGATGAAGGCGATCAGCGCGGCGATCGCGGAGCGTCGCGCACGCAGTTCGCGGTCGTCTGGCACCCGCCGGAGCGCGAGATATCCGAGGTACAAGACGAACAGGAGCGCGGTGGTCGTGAGCAACGGGTCCCACGTCCACCACGTCCCCCAGGCCGGGCGACCCCAGATCGATCCTGTGACGAGGGTCAGACCGGTGAACAGGACCCCGACCTCGGCCGATGCGCCCGCGAGCTGGTCCCAGCGCAGATCACGCGATCGCGGCCAGAGGTACGCGAGGCTCGCGAGGAAGTTCATCCCGTATGCGATGAATGCGACCCATGCGAGTGGCGGGTGAATGTAGATCAGGCGGACGAGGTCGCCCATGAACTGGTCGGGCGGCGTGACGAAGAGCCCGAGCCAGATCGTCGCGACCATGCCGATCAGCGCCGCGAGTCCAAGCAGTCGCTGGATCTGGTCCACTCGGGAGCGCTCCGGAACGAGGTGTCGCATCAGGCATCCTCCATCAGTGGCCCGAAGCTGACGAATCCAATCGCGCAGTACACGGCACCAAATACGCCGAGCAGCTCGAGCCAGCCGATACCCGCGGACACGTGGGCTGCGATCGCGGCCTGCCAGGTTTTGGTTGCGGCGAT
>DAIDIA010000126.1 GCA_027459565.1 Acidimicrobiaceae bacterium
GGACCCGATTTCATCGACCGTGTCTTCCGTGACAGCGACCGCAGTGCAGCGGTTCTGCGCAGCCTCGGTCAGCTCTACGGCCATGGCCGACTCGGGGGCACCGGCTATCTCTCCATTCTCCCAGTGGATCAGGGGATCGAGCACTCGGGCGCGGCGAGTTTTGCAAAGAATCCCGATTACTTCGATCCGAAGAACATCGTGGAGCTCGCGATCGACGCCGGATGCAACGCGGTAGCGACCACCCTTGGCGGGCTCGGAATCGTCTCGAGACGCTACGCGCACAAGATCCCGTTCATCGTGAAGCTCAATCACAACGAACTGCTCACCTATCCGTCGAAGTACGACCAGGTCCTCTTTGGCAGCGTCAGACAGGCGGTCGAACTTGGCGCGGCAGGTGTCGGCGCAACCATCTACTACGGCTCTGATGAGGCGACGCGCCAGATTCAGGAGGTCTCGGCGATGTTCGCGGAGGCGCACCGCCACGGGCTCTTCACGGTTCTGTGGACCTATCTACGCAATAATGCCTTCAAGACCCAAGAGCGCGACTACCACGTCTCCGCAGACCTGACCGGCCAGGCGAATCATCTCGGAGTGACGATCGAGGCCGATATCATCAAGCAGAAGCAGCCGGAGAACAATGGCGGTTACACCGCACTGAAGTTCGGACGCACGGATCCCCTTGTCTATTCGCAGCTGACGACGGACCACCCCGTTGATCTGACCCGTTGGCAGGTTGTCAACTGCTACATGGGACGAATCGGACTGATCAACTCCGGAGGGGAGTCTGCCGGAGCGAGCGACCTCGTCGCCGCGGTGCGGACCGCGGTGATCAACAAGCGCGCAGGAGGCATGGGGCTCATCGTCGGACGCAAGGCATTTCAACGTCCGCGAGGCGAAGGCGTCGCGCTGATCAATGCCGTTCAAGATGTCTTTCTCGACAGCTCCGTGACGATCGCCTAGCTGCGAAGCGTCCCTCGCGAAGCATTGAACCTGAGTGCTCCGACACGGGGCGCAACACGCGACGTTGCCGGAGGGGTCACTCGTTGATAAGGGGTCTGTAGACCATTCCCGTTCTTGGTTTGGGATTGAAGAAGGTCGTCTTCGGCGGCATCCGCTTTCCGCTGTGCGCGGTCTCCGCGATCTGCGCGACGGTGGCGGGCCTCAGCAGCACCGCGTACTGTGCCAGCCCGTCGTGCACGATTCGCGCACATGTCTGGCTGCCGTGCTGGTAGGTCAGGTCGTGCTCGGGAATTCCCGAGAGTGCGTGGTCGAGCCGACTTGAATCAAGGTCAGCCTCCGACGAACCGATGAGTTCAGACGAGGGAACCAGCAGGAAATTCCCGGTACGCGTAACAAGCCCGAGAGCCCCGCTTGGTACGAGCGACCGCGAGAGCTCAGCGATATCGTCGGGTCCCGGAGTTACCTCGAAATGAACTGCGAGCGCAGAGACCAGGTCGAAATCCTCGGGGAGTCCACTGATAAGACGATGGATCGCCTGAACAAAGAGCTCGTCAGCGCTGAGCTCGACGATCAGCGCCATCACGAGATCATGATCGCCGGCTCGGTCTCCGTTGTGCGCGCGAACCTCGGTCCGGTAGTACCCGGAGGTCTCGTAACGGTGATGACCGTCGGCGACAACGACCGGCGTCGTTCCGACAAGTTCGCACACCGCTGTCACAACGGCCTGGTCTGTCACCATCCACAGCTCATGGACAGTGCCCTCGTCGTCGGTTGCAACACCGAGGGCGGGGCCTGAGGAGACAATCTCCCCGAGAAGCGACGCGAGACCTTGTGCGAGCGAGAGACCCCAGATCGGAGAGACGTTGATCTTGGCCGCGCGAAGCAGGTCGAGTCGGTCTCCTTTGGGTTTGGGCATTGTGCGTTCATGGGGGAGGACTGCTCCGGTTCCGTCTGCATCGATACCCAGGGCGCCGATCACCCCGGTTGTCGAACGCGTCACCGCGTTCTCGTCGACGAAGGTCATTCGATAGACATAGATTGCCGCGACGTCGTCCCTGCGAAGGGCTCCACGCTGCTCCCATTCGCCAAAAAGCTGCGCCGCGTGTTGATACCGGTCCAGCCTCCCGATTGGCTCGGGAAGTTCGACATGGATCGCGTTGAAGGGGCTGCGCGCGCTCAATCGGGCGCGCTCGTTGGAATCGACAATGTCATAGGGGGGGGACACGACCTCCGCGAGAGGGGCGAGCTCCTCGTCGTAACGGAGGCCAAAAAATGGTTCGAAGCGGGTCATATCCTTTCGTAGCACATCTCCGGCCTTCCGGTTTTGCCAAATTGCATGAATCGGGCCCGTCAATGAGAGGATACGCAGATGACCAATAGTGCACCGAATGAATGCTGGCTCGTCGACCTCGACGGTGTCGTCTGGCTGGCGGAGGATCCGATCGCCGGATCGAGCGCCGCGATCCGGGCTCTGCAGACTGCGGGCTATCGCGTGGCGTTCTTTACCAACAATTCCTTCTCAACGCGCGCCCAGATGCTGGAGAAGTTCAAGCGGCATGGTATCGACCTCGATGTGGAGAACCTGCTCAGCTCATCGCAGGCCGCCGCCGCACTGCTCCCCGCTGGCGCGCGAGCAACGGTTCTGGGGGGCGACGGGATCGTCG
>DAIDIA010000127.1 GCA_027459565.1 Acidimicrobiaceae bacterium
GGGCTCGACGGTCACCATCAATTTGCGCATGTTCGGCTGGATGCGGAACGCGCTCGCCTGCTTCGGGTCTGCACCGAGCACGCCGAGCGAGACGATCCTCGCTGTGCCGACGAGCGCCCACAACTGATAGGTCTTCGAGGCGCTGAGCTGGGCGAGATTCGAGTCCACCCAGTAGGCATTTCCATCCGATCCAAAGATCACCGTTGCGCCGACGTCATGCGACGCCGATGTGAGAAGTATCGAACGATGCGGATGGGCAAGCACCGAGTTGACCGCTGCATTGATGCCGAGCGCACTCGCGTTCTGTGAATGCACTTTGCTGTCGAGGTTGACTACCTGCGCGGACAACAGGGCGATCACCGCAATCGCCGCGGCAATAGCGAGCACCGGAGCCAACAGCGTTCGCGAACGTCGACGTCGGGCGACGACGCGCGGCGACAGGCTTGCGAGAAGTCCATCCGGGCCGTTCGTCAGGTCCGGGACCGCGGGAGCGATCTCGCTCGCGATCTTGTCCCAGAGACCCTCCGGCGCGACCATGCCGCCATTTGCGAGGAGTGCCGCAACCTCCCGGTGCGCGGCAAGTTCCGCGCGACACCTCGGGCAGACGAGGAGGTGCGCCTCGATCTCCTCGCGCTCCGAGCTGTCGACCGCATCAAGAGCGTAGGCTCCGAGAAGTTCTTCGACCTCGTTCTCATCCATCACTCATCACCTCCTGGCATCACGACGCCCGCAGCGACAAGCGCCCCGTGCATCCGCTTGAGTCCGGACCGGATTCTGCCTTTGACCGTTCCCTCAGGTTCAGCGAGCATCGCAGCGACCTCTCTGTAGGTGTGACCCTGGAAATAGGCGAGCTCGATGGCCTCGCGTTCGCCGCCCGGCAGACCCGAGAGCACATCTCGAATCTGCTGCGCCACCGTCAGATCCCAGATCTCGTGGTCAATGTCATAGCCTGCCTCGGCGGTCTGACGCGCCTCGCGCTCCTCGCGAAGGCGTCGCGCGGAGTCTGAGCGCAGAAGATCGACCGCCCTGCCATGGGTCTGGGTCAAGAGGAACGACCGGAGCGAGCCGCGCCCCGGATCGAAACGCTCCGGCGCGGACCAGAGTCTCAGGAAGATCTCCTGAACAACCTCCTCCGCAACCTGCGCGTTGAACAGCACCCGACGCGCCAGTCCGAAGACGGCACCGGCATGTCGGCGATAGACCTCCGCGAGCGCAGCCTCATCCCATCGCGAGATGGCGATGACCAGGTTCGCATCGCTTGCCAGCGAAAGATCCTGCCTCATCGCTGGTCACCGCTCATGAGCACCCCAACGCGAGCAGACGGGGCCGCGAGGCGATGACCGGCTGTGTTCGGGTGACTCGACTCCTCTTCGCGCGCTCATCATCGCGTTCTTGGGTGACGTCATCGATTCCGTGCACGGTGATCACTCATCTCCTCTCAGACTATTGCGGATGATTGCAGACAACTTGGTGCGGGCGATGCAGCGCGCCGGGCACGTGCGACTTTCGGGTCGGCCAACTCGCATCCGGCGGCTCGTCGCGCGTTCCTAGTGCCGCGTCAGGCAACGTTTGCGCGCTTTACGAGTTCGCGTAGCGCTTTGTCATGAGCGTTGCGGTTTCGCCAGATGATGTAGCGACGGATCATCGAGGCCTGTTCGGTATGTGAGCCGTGGTCAGTGCCGTCAAGAGCAAAGTACCTGAGTGCCTGGAACTGTGCCTCGATGCGGTTCAGCCACGACGAGTACGTTGGCGTATAGGCGAGTTCGACGTTGTTCGCCAACGCCCAGTCGCCAACGCGCGTGTCGGTCTTGGTCGAACGATGCGGGCTGAAGTTGTCCAACACGATGGCAATACGCACCTCATTTGGATGAAGAGACCGTAGATAACGACAAAAAGCCAGGAACTCGGTTCGCCCCTTGTGAGTGGTGACGTGCCCGTAGAGTCTGTCAGTCGACAGGTCATAGCCAGCCATCAGGTGGCGCACCCCGTGTGGACGCTTGTAGGTCGCACGACGTCTCCGACGCCGTGGAGCGCTCTGGTCGCCCTTTCCCGATGCAACTTCGGCCCACTGCTTGCCGGGATGGGGCACGAGATTCAAGGGGCCGAACTCGTCCATGCAGATGACAACGGTTGGATCTCCCTTGCCTGGCTTGCGTTTTCCATCGGCAATTGCGTAGAGCTCGAGGATGCGGTTCTTCTTCTCCTCGAAGTCCGGATCGTTCGAGGCCTTCCAGGTCTTGATCACTTGAAACGAGACGCCCTCCTCTCGGAGGAGTGTCCTGAGACCCTCATGGCTGATGTCGTCGATCACCCCCTCAGCCACCAGGAACTCCGCCAGCTTCGACAGGCTCCAGGTCGAGAACGGCAGTTCGTGATCGACAGGTCTTGACAGGGCAATCTTCTTGATCGCCTGGCGTTCGGGGAGCGTGAACTTGGCTGGACGGCCACCTGCGTATTTTGGCGCGAGCGAATCGAAACCATCGGCGTTGAAGTTGTGGATCACCTCGCGCACTCGGTCTTCGGAGGTAAAGGCGATCCGGGCAATTGCCGGGACGTCCATTGCCTGGGCAGACCACAAGACGATCTGGGCTCTTCGCCATCTCACCACCGACCCAGATCCACGCCGGATGATGCTCAGGAGCTTGTTGCCCTCGAGCCCTGAAAGTTCACGAACCTGCACGCGTTCTGCCATGCATCCAGTCTGCGCGATTCATTTCGCGAAGTGGTGGACGCGACCCCTCAACGTTGCCGGTTACGGCACTAGTTCGGACGCGATCTGCTCTCTGAAGAGCCCGCATCGGCTCGCGCGTCGCGGTCTCCTTCGGCAAGACCCCGCTTGAACTCATGCGAGGCGCTGCCCAGTCCACGCGCGAGCTTCGGGATCCTCGCGCCGCCGAACAGGAGCACGACGCCGGCGACGATCACAACAATCAACCCGTCGGGTCCAAGCACGTTTGCCAGCATTCCTGTGTCCATGATGACTCCCTCTCTTGTTCATATCGCCACGAAATGGCGCCTCTCACCTCTAATACGTACCTGGGACCGATGTTGGATCAAAATTTCCCGAGCGCTCCCCTGCGCCGCTCGAGGATCTTTCCGATCACGATGGACGCCTCGTAGAAGACGAGCATCGGAACGGCCATCGCCAGCATCGAGAACGGATCCGAACTCGGAGTGATCACCGCGGAGAGCACCACGATGGCCACAATCGCACTCCGACGAAACCGTGCCAGCGCCACGGGAGTGAGGACCCCCGCGATCTCGAGCGCCACGAGAAGCGCGGGGAATTCGAATGTCAGCCCGAAGATCCCCATCAGTGAGCAGATCAGCCCGATATAGCGGTCCGGGGCGAAGATGTCCCGTATTCCCGGACCACCGACTCCATGGAGGAAGACCATGACATGAGGAAACGTCATCCACGCGACGAACGATCCCGAGGCAAAGAGCAACGAGAGCGCGAACACGAAGGGAAGCGCATACCTGCGTTCGTTGGCGCGAAGCCCTGGGGTGACAAACCTCCACAACTCATAGAAGATCACCGGCGAACTCAAGATCAGCGCGCCATAGGCCGTCACGTTCATCCGCACTGCGAACGCGTCGAGCGGCCCCGTGACATAGAGGGCACACGCACCCCCACGGGCGATACTCGAACAGTAGGGTCGCTCGAGAAATGACAGAACCTGGCCATAGAGCATGTAGGCGATCACCATTGCCGCGCCAAATGCGCCCACGCAGACCATCAGTCGGCGACGAAGTTCAAAGAGATGCGCGGAGAGGCTCATCGTCTGTGCCGCCGGACGCACCCCGTTCCGACCGCGATTCAATACCGTGGAGACACCCATCTCAGTTCATCAGGACGTTCTCGGGGCTTGCCGTGTTCGCGTCGGCGTC
>DAIDIA010000128.1 GCA_027459565.1 Acidimicrobiaceae bacterium
GCGTAGGGAGAGTGTGTATGGATCACGCAGTTGACCTCGGATTGGTCCGCGTACATCGCGGTGTGCATGCTGACGACCGCGCCCTGAATGGGCGGAAGCGACCCCTCGCGGAGGGCACCGTCGAGACCGATCCGAACGACCCCCGCCGCAGTGACATCGCGGAGCGACGGCGCACTGGTGAAATACATCTCGTCGCCATCTGGCACCTTGATGCTGACGTTGCCATGGGCATTAGCAGAGATCGCCCCACTGTCACAGACGCGACGCGCAACCTCAATGACCTGATCGACGAAGTCGCTTTCCATTGGGCTTCCCTCCCTGGCAAGGACCGATGAGATCCCCGCGTATTTCTAGCATCCAGGAATGACCCGAGAGCGAGGTGTGAATGACCAAGAGCGCCTAGTTGGCCTCTGACGATCACGGAGTGCCAGAGCCGAAGATGCACCGCTGTTCGCGTCATTCCCTGCTTTCGCCGCCGGTCGCTTCACGACTCTCGGAGTCGGCTCCAAGATTTTGACCAATGCGTGGTATGCTCTTGGTGCTCTACCTCGGGCTAGACAGGAGTCTCGAGCCACGGTTCCCTTTTCTTTGAGGGAGGATCGGCGGTTGCGATGGGACCTGGTCCTCGCGCTCGCGTCACCCAAACTCCTGGTTCGACGCCTTCCGGTGCGCAGCAGCCAACCACCGCTCGCGCGCTGGAGATGCTTGTTTTCATCCTCTCCGCATTCGACGCCGCGGACACCGCACGTCGCGCATCTGGCGGACACGTCGCGCGACCGGTCGACGGGGCAGGTCCATCGCCCATTGCGCGAAGTTTCAACGGCACGCGGTCTTGCGGGCGGACCAAAGAGTCACAACCGAGAATTTCCTCAGGGTCCACAGCAGGCCGTTCTCGTTCATCATTGGAACGGAGCTCATCGTGATGTCGACCGATCGAACGCCGTATCGAACCGGTGCCACGGAGCGTCAGATCGCGCTCGCGCCTTGATGCTCACCTCATTCGCCGGGATGCGACCAGAGTCTTGCATCTTGTCTCGACGCCCTACATGCCTTCGTGCAATGAAAGGAGCGAGTCGATGCTCATCGTATTGATCTTGCTTGCTGTCCTGCTCTTCGCTGGTCTCGGCTTCGCCGTGCACCTCTTCTGGTTCTTGGCGGCGGTGTTCTTTGTCGTCTGGATCATTGGATTCGCACTGGGTCGAGGCGAGAGGTCGGGGAGGCATGGCTTCTACCGCTGGTGACTTGGGACGAAAACCGTCGGAGGCGCCACGCGATACGGACCGGATGAGAGCAGATCCCCCTCGGCTGGCCGTGCTGCCTGCTGCGGGGTTCGATCTTGCTCGCAGGCAAGACGGTCGCGCGATGCGATCCGAGAGTTGTTCAACAGGATCGACGCAGGTTCGGGGTCATCGTGATCTCGAAATGACAGAAAGGTCATGAAGATGGGTATTGGACTTAGTCTCATTGTTTTTGCCATCGGGGCAGTCATGCGATTTGCGATGACGGTTACCGCTACGGGATTCAACCTCCACACGGTCGGTCTGATCCTGATGATCGTCGCCGCAGTCGGATTGCTCTTGTCGATCGTGTTCTGGAATTCGTGGGGTGGCTTTGGCGGATCCAACCGTCGTCGTGAGACAACAGTTGAGGGCCCAAATGGGACGACAAGGTCGACAACCGAGGAGCACGTCTCCTGATCCACGCGAAACTCCAACCCGACCTCTGACGAAGGCCGAGGCTGCCCGCCGATCTTCGCCGTCGACTACGCCATAGACGCTGATGGCTGTCCGCGGACCGATCCGGATCGCGCGCGGCAGTGCCTGGGTAGCAAATACCCGAGCATCACCATGAACGCCACCGCGAAGATCTATTGATATTCCAACGCGCGTCTATTGGGTCGAGCGCGGATTGAGTACTGTCGAGGAATTCGGGGGAGGTCCTTGTGGCTGAAGAGAGCTTGGAGTACATCGTCGATTTTCACTGCCATTTCGCGGGGGCAGATTGGCCTGCACTTCCTCCGGTGAATTCGCTTCCCGAACACGTCGCACGCTGGATGGGTATCGCAAAACGCATTGCGGATCTCGATGGATTGATCCGTGACCAACAAGAGATGGGCGTGGATCTACGGGTCCTGAGCGCCCCACCCGCGCTCGTGACCCGAGATGGCGAGCAACTTGATCTCGC
>DAIDIA010000129.1 GCA_027459565.1 Acidimicrobiaceae bacterium
AGCCGCTCGGTCCAATATCGCCTTCGGGACTGGCTCATCAGCCGCCAGCGCTACTGGGGATGCCCGATCCCCGTTGTGTACTGCGAAAGAGACGGCATCGTTGCGGTCCCCGAGGACCAACTTCCGGTGCTGTTGCCACAAGATGTCCAATTCCTGCCCACGGGCGAGTCACCTCTCAAGTCTCACGCGGGATTTCTCCACACGACATGCCCGACCTGTGGTGGCCCGGCGCGACGCGAGACCGACACGATGGACACCTTCGTCGACTCGTCATGGTATTTTCTTCGTTTCACCGACCCACTCGACGATGACGAGCCGGTGAATTTCGAAGCGGCGCGCCACTTCATGCCGGTCGACCAATACATCGGTGGCATCACCCATGCGATCTTGCACCTGCTCTACTCGCGTTTCTTCACGCGTGCGCTTGGTGACGTCGGACTCTCCCCCAAGGAGATCCGCGAACCCTTCGCCCAGCTGTTCTGCCAGGGAATGATCCGGCTTGGTGGCCGCGCGATGTCAAAATCACGGGGCAACGTCATCTCGCCGAATGAGTACTTCAAGAGTGTCGGCGCCGATGCCCTCCGGCTCTTCCATCTCTTCGTCGGTCCGCCCGTCGATGACATCGACTGGGGTGATCAGACCAACGAAATCATCGACGGCTGCTCGCGCTATCTCCGTAGAGTGTGGCGGCTTGCGACAGATGGCGAGTCAACCGACAACGCAGTCGTCGCTGACGCAAAGGATGTGCAGACCGAGTCAAAGATCCTCGTGCGCATGGTGCACCGGACCATCCTCAAGGTGACCGAGGACTTTGACCACTACGGATTCAACACCGCGGTCGCGGAGTGCATGAGTCTCACGAACGCAATCACCCGCGCCATCCGCACCGGTGTCGATCGCGCGACCGTTGACGAGGCAATCGATGTCCTTTTGCGACTGCTCGCCCCGATGGTGCCCCACCTTGCGGCAGAGGCATACCAAATCCGCAACAACGCCCATGTGCACGACTCCCCGTGGCCCGTCGCCGATCCCGAGCTCGCAAGAGAGAGCCGGGTCACCATGGTCGTACAGGTGAACGGAAAGCTGCGCGACCGGATCGAGGTCGATTCATCGATCGGCGAACAAGAGGCGATCTCAATGGCTCTTGGTTCACCTTCGGTGATCGCCTTGCTCGACGGAAAGGATCCGACGCGCATCATCGCCCGCCAGCCGAATCTCGTCAACATCGTCATCGCATAAAGGGCGACAAAGACTCCGCCTGAGCCCTTCGCGATCCCACATTCGCGCACCAACCAGAGTTTCGGGTTACGCCTCGACGACATGCAGTGCGTGGTCGACCGCGTTGCAGCGTATGGTACCTCCGTCGTGAGCGATAACGATGTCTTCGAGCCGTGCACCAAATCGATCCGGAAGATAGATCCCCGGCTCTACGGAGAACGCGTGCCCACTCTCAAGACGCGTGCGGTTTCCGGTCACCATGTACGGATCTTCATGCTCTTCGATCCCGATCCCATGTCCGATCCGATGGATGAAGTAGTCACCGTAGCCAGCTGCCGCGATGATCTCGCGACCGACGCGGTCGACCTCCTCACAGGCCTCGCCGACGGCAACTGCCTCCACGGCCCGTCTCTGTGCTGCCTCCAGCACCTCGTAGAGTTCAACGAGTTCCTGTGTTGGAGCGCCGGTAACAACCGTCCGGGTGATGTCGGAGCAGTAACCGACGTCGCTTCCCGCAGTCCATGTCCCCCCGAAGTCACACACCACCGCCTCGGAGCGACCAATCACCCGCGTTCCGGGTTCATGGTGCGGACTCGCGGAGTTCGGTCCCGAGCCGACAATTGCAAAATTGACTCGGGCATGACCGGACTCCCTGAGGCGTTGGGAGATCTCACCCGACACTTCGGCCTCGCTCCGGCCGATAAGGCGGATCTCTCCGCCAAGAAGCGCTGCAGCGACCTCATCCGCGGCAGCACCCGCAGACCGGAGCATCTCGATCTCGTATGCATCCTTGACCGCACGAATCGGCCCAGTGACGAGCGAAGCTCTCTGAAATCTCGCCGCCACGAGTGCATCCTGAAGTCCCAGCGCGAGACTCGCCCACATGCGGTCCGATACGGCCACCGTTTTTGCATTACCCGCTAGGCCGGCAATTATCCCAAGGGCATCCTCATCATCGCTCCACGGGCGCATCGAGAAAAGCCCGGCATCAACGCGCACTCGCGGAGCCTCGAGGCGTGGGACCACGAGCGTCGCCGATTCATGGCGCGGCACCACGAGAACAGTCGGTCGCTCAAGCGGCATCGCCTCGTATCCGCTCAGCCAGGGAAGATCGGCCCCGAGTGAGAGCAGAAGCACATCGACCGATTGGCGTTCCATTTGCTCGCGGACGCGCGCGAACCGAGAGAGTCTGGCGCTCGACGCCGCGCGCTCGTCAAACGTTGCCATTATGCGCTGACGACGTCAGGATTCGACGCTGATGCAGCTTGCCTAGCGTGGTAACTCGAACGGGTCAGCGGAGAGGACTCGACGTGAGAAAAGCCCATCTCCCGTGCCCTGTCCCCGATCTCGACGAATTCCTCGGGCGACCAGTACCGAACCACCGGCAGGTGTCTCGCAGTGGGGCGGAGATACTGACCGATCGTCAAAATATCGACACCCACCGCTGCAAGATCGGATAGAGCGGAGAGAACTTCGTGCCGCTCCTCGCCCATACCGAGGATGATTCCTGATTTTGTGGTCAGGCCGGCCTCCTTCGCGCGCGCAAGGACGGAGAGTGATCGCGCATAGGAGGCCGAAGGTCTTGCGGCGCGCTGGAGACGCAATACCGTCTCGAGGTTGTGATTCAAGATCTCCGGCCGAGCAGCGAAGATCGTCGCCAACGAAGCATCATCGCCTTTGCAGTCCGAGATCAGGACCTCGATGCTCGTCAGAGGGTTCATCCTCCGCACCTCGGTAATCGTCTCGGCAAACGCGCGCGCTCCCCCGTCGATGAGGTCGTCTCGCGCCACGGTTGTGATCACTGCGAACGAGAGTCCCATCTCGCGAACGGCCTCTGCGACGCGCCGCGGTTCCTCGGGATCAAGTGGTAACGGATGTCGCGTATCAACCAGACAAAAACCACAAGACCGCGTACAGCGCTCGCCATTGATCATGAATGTCGCAGTTCCGTCCGACCAACATTCGTAGATATTTGGGCAGCCCGCCTCCTCGCATACCGTGATCAGGTTGAGCGATCGCATGGTCTTTCGAAGGGCGAGATAATCATCCCCCATCGCTGCCTCGACACGGAGCCATTCGGGTTTGCGCGCGGAGATCTTCACCGCAGTTGTCGTATCGACCCCTGCCGAGGCGAGGCGGCGATGTGATGGTGGAATCGGCTGGGGACGCTGCGATGCCCGCTCGTCAGTACCATTCGCGCCAACCTCGACAACGCTCTCTGGGCGCTCATCGCTATTCGGGAAAGTCCCTGCCACTGGGAGCAGACTGGCCGCTTCGGCAGAAGTTGCACTCTGAAGGTCGATGCTCCGCGGTGAACCGGGCCCACTGCCGAGTTGAAGTCGCGCGCGCTCGATGAGGACCTCCAACACGGATTCCATCGACACGTCGATGCCTTCGTTCGCAAGCGAGGTGATTTCACGACCTTCGAGTCCACAGGGCACTATGTGTTCAAACATTGACATCACGGGATTCACGTTGAGCGCGAATCCGTGCATCGTTCGTCCCCGGGAGATCCGTACTCCGATCGCGCAGATCTTGCGCGGTCGATTGCCCGTCGGCGCGACCCAGACGCCGGGATATCCCTCGAGTCGTCCCACCTCTTGAAGTCCCAGATCCGTCAGTGCATCGATGATGATCTGCTCAATCATGTGGATGTAGTCCGGGACGATGTTCGGACGCATCGATATCGAGAGAATCGGATAGCCGACGAGCTGTCCGGGACCGTGATAGGTGATGTCTCCACCACGATCCGTGTCAACGAGATCCGCACCGAGCCTCTCGACATCACTCAGCAGGTGCTCGCGCTTGGTCCGGACACCGCGCGTATAGACATGGGGATGCTCGAGGAGGAGCAGGTAGTCATCGTCACTACGGAACAGCGCCCGCTGAAGGGCGTGTGCGTCCCGATATCGCACACGCCCAAGCCAGCGCACCCGCAAGGGACGCGCGTTCGCCCGCGGACTCTGGATCGTATCGATGGTCTTAGAGCTCGGCTGCCCAGTCGCGTGTCTCAATGACATTCGCGAGATCGCGCATGAACATCGCTGCATAACCACCATCGACAGCACGGTGATCAAATGACAGTGCCAGAACACCCACAGAATGGATCGCGATGGATTCCGATCCGTCTGGCATGGTCACGACAACCGGCTTGCGCTTCACTCCGTCTGTCGACAGGATCGCGACCTGAGGCTGCGCGATTATCGGAATCGTGAGGTAGGTACCGTAGGGACCAGGGTTCGTGATGCTGAACGTTCCACCAGAGATATCGTCGGTGGTGAGTTTTCGTGAACGTGCCCGGCTTGCCAGGTCCGCGATCGATCGTGCGATCCCCCGGAGGGATTGACCGTCTGCGTTGTGCACCACCGGAACGATGAGTCCCTCAATGCCGAGATCGACCGCATAACCAATGTGGATATCACGATGAACCACGAGGGCGTTCTCACCGACAGACGAGTTGAGGTGCGGGTAGTCGCGGAGCACGTCAACAACCGCTCGCGAAATGAACGGAAGGTAGGTCAGGCTGACCCCCTCTTCTGCCTTGAAACGATCCCGGTAACGCGCTCGCACTCGATCAACATTTTCAAAATCAACCTCTCGAGCTACCAGAGTGTGTGCCGAAGTTGCCTTCGATCTCACCATGTGCTCGGCGGTCACCCTTCGAATCGCCGTAAATGGAATGACCTCATCCCGCACGCCCAGCGGGGGTGGAGGAACGGTCAATCCCGCGGATGGTCCCGGGGTCGCGACTGCCGTTGGCGCAGGGGCCGGCACGGACGGTGCGCTTGGCGTTGCAGCCGGAGCCGTGGTGATTCCCGTGGCCCGGGTGTCAATGAAATTCAGTACGTCATCCCTGGTGATTCGGCCACCCATTCCCGTGCCCGGAATTGCGCCAGCGTCAAGACCGTTCTCCGCGATCAATTTCCGCACCACTGGAGAGAGCAGCGCGCCGCGCGTCCCTCCGCCTCCACCGCTCGAACCCTCCGGCGGTGTGCTCGCGACCGAGTTGCCGACTGGCGCAGGAGCCGGGGCAGCTGGAGCTGGGGCTGGGGCCGCTTGAGCCGGAGCCGGAGCCGGAGCCGAAGCAGCTGGTGCAGGGGCCGCTTGAGCCGGAGCCGGAGCAGCTGGTGCTGGGGCTGGTGCTGGGGCAGCTGGAGCTGGGGCTGGGGCCGCTTGAGCCGGCGCGGCTGGAGCAGGAGCTGGAGCTGGAGCCGAGGCTGGCGAAGAATCGCCGATTACGGCAAGCCGGGCGCCCACGTCAACCGTTGCCCCCTCTTGAACCAGGATCTCGGTCAGAACGCCTGCGACAGCAGAGGGGACCTCCGAGTCAACCTTGTCTGTGGATACCTCAAAAAGCGCCTCGTCCTGAAGCACATTGTCGCCAACCTTTTTCAGCCAGCGGACAATCGTGCCTTCGGTAACCGTCTCGCCAAGCTGCGGCATGGTGATGTCAGCCAATGTGGAGACCCCTTCCTGTGAGAGCTAAGACCGTCTCGCCGAAAGTTTCGGAGAGCGACGGATGTGGCTGTATGAACTGTGAGATTTCGTCTGGCGTTGCCTCCCAGTTGATGGAGAGGTATGCCTGACCGAGCTGCTCGGTGACCCAAGGTCCAACCATGTGCACGCCAAGGAGTCGACCCGCTCGGCCATCTGAGGTCTTTTCGGCAATGACCTTGACGAGGCCGTCGGTCTCGCCGACGATCCTCGCTCGACCATTTCCGCCAAAGGGATCCTTCTTCACGACTACCTCGAAACCAGCAGCCACCGCACCCTCCTCGGTCATTCCGCAGAATGCAACCTCTGGGTGACAGTAGATGCACCACGGAACGTTCCGATAGTCGACGGGAACCGCGGGCTCTTGCATGATCTCCTTGATGACAAGGACTCCCTCGGCAAACCCTACGTGTGCAAGTTGTGGCGTTGCCACGATGTCGCCGACGGCAAAGACACCATCGACGCCGGTCCGCATCCATTCATCGACTCTCACGAATCCCCGCTCGTCGACCTCGACACCAGAACCCTCGGCGAGCAGGTTGTCTGAATACGGACGACGGCCCACCGAAACGATCACCGCGTCGACATCAACTCGCTCGTTCTCTCCAAAAATAACCGTGGTGCCATTCGCACGTGGCTCGTGTCCCTTGACCGCGACTCCGGTGCGTACGACAATTCCTCGCTTCTCAAACGACTTGACAACCACATTCGCGACGTCTTTGTCGCATCCGGGCAAGATCGCGGGCATTGCCTCGAGCAGAGTCACCTTTGCGCCAAGATCCGACATCATCGACGCGAATTCGCAGCCGATCGCGCCACCGCCGATGACAACGACCGACGAAGGGATCGCGCGCAGGTCAAGTACCTCGTCGGAGGTGAGGATTACCTTTCCGTCGGGGTCAAATCCGGGAATCGACCGCGGAGCTGAGCCCGAGGCCAGGATCACGAACTCGCCGACGAGCCTTGAGACGACGCCATCGTCATGTGTCACCTCAACGCTCCGGTCGGCAAGCATCTTGCCGGTACCGGAAACGATGGTGACCTTCCGCCCGCGAAGCGTGCCTGCAAGCCCGCGAAAGAGCTGCTCGACGATCTTGCCCTTCCGGTCCTGACTGATTCCAAAATCCACGGAGGGATCGCCGGCGAAGATTCCGAACTCCGCCGCGTTCTTCACCGAACGGTACACACTCGCCGTCTCGAGGAACTCCTTAGCGGGAATGCATCCCCTGTGCAGGCAGGTACCGCCGACCTTGTCTTTCTCCACCAATGCAATCGACAGCCCTGCGGCGGCACCGTAAAGCGCGGCCGCGTATCCACCTGGGCCACCGCCAATGATGACGACGTCATACTCCTCGTCCACCACGGCACCTTCTGGCGTAGGGATCACCTCCATCGACTTGGGTTCATCGCTGCCCGTGACAACGCGAACGATCTAGACCCAACGCCGACCCCACCTGCCGAGCTGAGCTTCGTGCAACAGACTACCCATTAGAGCGCCACCTCTTACAATTCGAGGGGCCAGTATGCCGTGATCAGATTCCTTGGATGCGGCGCGTGCTCCGCGCGACCGGGACCGACAAGATCCGATCCGCTACTGCGGAACCACCCCGGTCAGCATGCCAGCGGCCACGGTGACGTTTGAATTCTCATCGACGAGAATGAAGCTTCCCGTTGTGCGATTCCGCTGGTACGGATCGAAAAACAGGGGTTCGGTCGTCTTGAGTGTGATGCCTCCGATGTCATTGAGCGCGAGTTCGCTCGCCTCGGCGTCGCGCAACAACGTGTTCACATCCCGCTTGAACTGCACCTCTTGCACCACGGCCCGAACCCATCGGGTGGTGTGCTTGAGCGCGACGCGCCGACCGGCACGAAGCGGTGCATCGGCCATCCAGCAGACGACAGCGGCAAGTTCCTGACTGACGAGGGGCTGGTTCTCGGGGGTGCAGATGAGATCGCCACGGGAGATATCGAGATCATCCTCGACGCGCATCACGACCGACATCGGCGGAAAGGCCTGTAGGAGCGGACCGTCCATCGTCTCAAGCGCCTGAATTCTCGTCGTCTGCCGCGACGGCAGCACGAGGACCTCATCGCCGACCTTCATGAACCCGCCTGCGATTTGGCCCGCGTAGCCGCGATAGTCATGCAGATCATTGCTGTGCGGCCGAACCACCCGCTGCACCGGGAAACGAGGATCCTCAAGATTGTGGTCGGAGACAATCTCCACCTCCTCGAGATGTTCGAGGAGCGAAGGACCGTCATACCAGTCCATCACGCGGGAGCTCGCGACGACGTTGTCACCTTCGAGCGCGCTGATCGGAATATAGGTGATCTCCTTCATGCCGAGATTTGCCGAGAACTCCGAAAACTCCTCGCGTATTTCGATATAGCGCCGCTGGTCGAAACCGACGAGATCCATCTTGTTGATGCACACGACCAGGTGCGGGATGCGCAAGAGCGCCGCGATCGAGGCGTGCCGTCGGGTCTGCTCGGTGATTCCGCTGCGCGCGTCGACCAGCACCAGCACGAGATCGGCCGTGGAGGAACCCGTGACCATGTTCCGCGTGTGCTGAATGTGTCCGGGCGTGTCCGCGATGATGAACTTCCGCTTTGGGGTCGCGAAGTACCGGTATGCGACATCAATCGTGATCCCCTGCTCGCGCTCGGCACGCAGACCATCGGTCAGAAGCGCAAGGTCGACGTATTCGTCTCCCCTTTCGGCACTGGTGCGCGCCACGGAATCGAACTGATCCTCGAAGATCTGCTTCGAGTCATAGAGCAGGCGACCAATCAGTGTGGACTTTCCATCGTCGACCGACCCCGCGGTCGCGAAGCGAAGCAACTCCATCAAAAATAGCCCTCACGTTTTCGATCCTCCATCGCAGCATCGGAGAATCGATCGTCGGTGCGCGTCGCTCCACGCTCTGAAACACGGGCGAGCACCGTCTCGTTGATGACCATCTCCACATCGATGGCTTCGGACTCCACGGCTGCGGTGCACGTCATGTCTCCAACGGTGCGATAGCGCACCAGCGCCTCGAAGGTCTCCTCATCCGAACGCGGCTGGGTGAATGGGCCGACACCGATCAACATGTTGTCGCGTCGGACAACCCGCCGCCGGTGCGCGAAGTAGATCGAGGGAAGCTCGATCCCCTCTTGCCCGATGTACTGCCAGATATCAAGCTCCGTCCAGTTCGAGAGCGGAAAGATCCGAAAATGCTCGCCCTTGCGGTGGCGGCCATTGAAGAGGTTCCAGATCTCCGGCCGCTGACCGCGCGGATTCCACTGTCCGAACTCGTCGCGAAAGGAGAACACCCTCTCCTTTGCGCGAGCCTTCTCTTCGTCTCTGCGCGCGCCGCCGAATACCGCATCGAAATTTCCGTCTTCAATGACCTTCAAGAGGCTGTGGGTCTGCAGGCGGTTGCGTGACGAGCCTGGCGAGACATCATCTGTGATGTCTCCGCGGTCGATTGCCTCCTGGACGCTTGCGATGACAAGGCGGCAGCCGAGCTCCCTGACGCGAGCGTCCCGAAAGGCGATGACCTCTTCAAAATTCTGACCGGTGTCGACGTGGACAACCGGGAAGGGAATGGGTTGGGGCCAGCAGGCCTTTACTGCGAGGTGCAGCAGTACCGCAGAATCCTTTCCTCCGGAGAACAAGAGGGCGGGCCGCTCGAACTCCGCGACGACCTCGCGGATGATCTGGATCGACTCGGATTCGAGTGCGTCGAGGTGGGTGAGGAGGGCTTCCATGAAACTATGACCTTATTAGTCGGATTTATAGATTTCATAGATTACATGCAGTTCCTAACAACCACCTAATGAACGTCAGCCTCGCGAGACTGCGGCGCTCTGAAGTCGGGCGGCCGTCGTGGCGAGCTCGTCGACGACGTTGTTCATCGCATCATCGGAATGGCCCTTGACCCAGGTGAAGCTGATCTCGCCCGGCCTCCGATCGACGACTTCGACGATGAGTTCAGACCACAGATCCTTATTTGCGACCGGTTTTCCCTGCGAATTGCGCCACCCGCGCGCCCTCCAGTTCGCCCACCAGCGATCACGGAAGCAGTTCACGACGTAGGTCGAATCGCTGCGGATCTCCACGGGACCGAGATTTGCCGCGAGTGCCTCGATCACCGCGAGGAGCTCCATGCGTTGATTGGTGGTCTCGTGGTCGTGCCCGGAGGCAAAATCCTGCGGCGTCCTCGCCCACGCCCAGCCGCCTGGACCGGGATTCCCGAGACATGCCCCATCCGTCCAGACAACCGTCTTGCCCGGAGGCCGCGCGGAAACCGCCGCGGGCGCTACTTCGAAGAGTGACATGATCCGATTCTACCTTTACCGGTCGCGCGAACCGATCTGGCGAGTCGCACCTCGCTCGTTCAGAACC
>DAIDIA010000130.1 GCA_027459565.1 Acidimicrobiaceae bacterium
GCGGTTCATGGTGAGACGAGATGGCATGCGTTGGCTGGAGGCGTGCCAGTCGCCCGTCTGGGATACTGCGCTCGCAACGATCGCCCTCGCCGATGCGGGTCTCGAGACGGACCACCCCGCCCTGACCCGTGCGGCACGGTGGTTGCTCGACGAGGAGGTCACGGTGCGTGGTGACTGGGCCGTGCGCCGACCCGGACTTCCCGTCGGAGGATGGGCCTTTGAGTTTGCAAACGACAACTATCCCGATGTCGATGACACGGCAGAGGTGGTGCTCGCACTGCGGCGCGTGACGGGTATCGATGCGGTCGCGGTCGACCTGGCGGTCGAGCGCGCGATCGCTTGGACCGAGGGCATGGTCTCGAAGGAGGGAGCATGGGGAGCCTTCGACGCGGACAACATCCGCGAGGTGCTCTACGAGCTTCCCTTCTCCGACTTCGGAGCGGTGATCGATCCGCCGAGTTCCGATGTGACCGCACACGTGATCGAGATGCTCGCGCACGAGGGTCACGCTGAGAGCGCGATCGTCCGGCGCGCAGTTTTGTGGCTGCGTGATCAGCAGGAATCAGATGGTGCGTGGTTTGGCCGCTGGGGCGTCAACTATGTCTACGGCGTCGGCGCAGTGGTTCCGGCCCTCGTCGCCGCCGGAGTCGCTGGCGATGATCCTGCGATTACGCGCGCACTCGATTTCCTCATCGCGCATCAGAACGAGGACGGCGGCTGGGGTGAGGACATCCGCTCCTACGACGACCCGATGCTCCGGGCGACCGGGCACTCGACAGCCTCACAGACCGCTTGGGCGCTGCTCGCCTTCGCCGCTGCCGGTCGGGCGCACGACGAGGCCGCGTACCGCGGCGCGAGTTTTCTCGTCGCCACCCAGCGCAGCGACGGGAACTGGGACGAGCCATACTTCACGGGAACGGGCTTTCCCGGTGACTTCTACATCAACTACCACCTCTACCGACTCGTCTTTCCGGTCTCCGCGCTTGGCCGGTGGTGCAAGGCGGCTGGCATTCCGCGCGAGCGCGTGGTCGTCGAGCCGGCGGTCTCCGAGCGGTCATCGGTGAGTTGACCGGTCCGCGACTTCTCGTGCCGCTCGCGCTCGAGGCGGTGCCGATCCGCCGGGGGGCACCCCAGCTTGAGATCGAGCGGATCGGCATGGGACCCACACGGGCCAGGCAGGTGACGCAACGGATCATCCGCGAGCGGCGCGATCCCCATCCCATCGTGCTGATTGGTGTCGCTGGGGGCCTCGGTGGCGATGATCGGCCCGGAGATGTCATCGTCGCAACGTCGCTCACGACGATCGATTCCGACGATGAAATCTTCCTCGAGGAGGCAGCATCGATCGCGGAGCTGCTGAGCCGTGAGAGAATGTCCGTGAGAAGGGGCCCAATCGTCTCGTCGACGGCGATCATCCATGGTGAGACGAACCGTCGTCACGCCGGTCGAAACGGTGCATTGGCCGTCGACATGGAGTCGTATTGGTGTGGACCGCTGGCGGTGCACCACCCCTTTGTTGTCGTCCGGGTTCTGCTTGATGTTCCCGGCATAGAGCTTCGCTCACCCGCGGTGGTTTCGGCCGCGCGTGATACATATCGCTCCCTGAGGGCCGTTGCGCGTA
>DAIDIA010000131.1 GCA_027459565.1 Acidimicrobiaceae bacterium
CCCTCCAACCCTCGCAATGTGCGGTAGATGAAATGTGGATCCAAAAAGTTCGGAAACCTCGTCGTCGCTCAGCTCTCGTTCGTTCTTTGAGTCCGGTGTCTTGGTTGTCAAGACGACCCGGCCGCTGCGCTCGCTGATTACCCATCGCCGTCCCGGCTCTTGGTATGAGCAATACAGTGCAGTAGTGAAAGGGGAGCGCGGGTATGTGCAGACGTACCAGTTGTTCACCTCCATGTCGACGCGAAGCGCGGGCTCGTCAATGAAACCGTAGAGGTCGATGAACTCTCCGTCTTCTTGCATCTGGAGGACAAGCTCGTCGTCGTCCATGACGATGCGATAACGCCATCCGGATTGCTCATGGATTCCGCCTGGACCATACGGGATTGGCTCTAAGAGTCCGTCGGAGCCGAAACCGACGTCCGCGTGCCAGACCTCGCCCTGATCTCGGACTTTCAATATGAGATGAGTGCGGGGCCGGATACCTGGCCGTCCGCCGGCACGCACCCTCGCGAGGACAGGTTCGACGGATTCGACCCCAATGTGCTCGAGAGCCGCAAGCAGGAGGAGATTCTGCTCGAAGCAGTAACCTCCACGCCCATTGTGTACCAGCTTGGTCTCGAGATCGCGAAGCTCGAGCGAGTTGGGAAGTCCGCGAATCGGATCGAGATTCTCAAAGGGAATGGAGGTCGCATGAGCGAGATGCATCGATCGCAATGACGGCGTCTCGCGAAGTCCGACACGTGTCAGGTACGCTGCAAAATCTTCCATCAGCCTCCTTCGGGATTGAGCGCGCCCGCGGACAACCGGCTCGCCGGCTCAACCAGATCGCCATCCGGCGACGATCTGCGTAGTGTCAATAGTCTGAAAGGATGCGCGGAATCTGCGCAATCCCCCTATCCAAATGTGCGCGTGATGGGAGATTCGTCGGTGAAGACCCCCCGATGACTTCCCGTACAAAATGGCTTCTCCGTAGATTGTCCGCATCGACACAGAGCAACGCCGACACCTTCGGGAACATGATGGATGTTTCCGGCGGCATCGGTGATCTCGATCGGACCGTTTACGATGTACGGGCCATTTGCATTAATTTTGAGTTTGAGTTCGTCCATGGTGAAATGATATCCACCCCAGTCGGACTCGGTGCAATGGCTCGATCGACGGGGTGCGCGCTAGCATGAGGGCGCACCGGCATCACGACGAAGGTGGGGAACATGGAAATACCCGGTACCTACGTATTTGACATCCCTCGCGCCAGACAGGGTTATCCGTTCAACAAGATGGCCTATTCGCTCCAGCAGCCCGTGAACCGCGAGGCCTATCTCAAAGATGAACGGGGCTATCTCGAGAGCTTTGGGCTCAGCGAGAGCCAGATCACCGCAGTGCTCGAGCGCGACTGGCTGCGACTGATCAAAGAGGGCGCCAATTCATACATGCTGATGAAGCTTGGCGCCACGATCGGAGTCGGTCACTACCATCAGGGCGCGCAAGAGCGCGGCGAAACCTACGAAGAGTTTCTCGCAACGAGAACCAACCCAGGAGCAACCTGACTATGGGCAAGATTGTCGCAGGTATTGGAAGTTCGCATGTTCCTGGAGTCGGTCGTGCCTACGATCTTGGCCGACAGGAGACCCCAGCCTGGAAGCCGCTTTTTGACGGCTACGTACCGGTTAAGAGGTGGCTTGAGGATGAGGTCAAGGCCGATGTTGCGATCGTGGTTTACAACGACCATGGTACGGCTTTCTTCTTTGATCGCGTTCCGACCTTTGCCCTTGGCACGGGCGAGGTGTATCCGGTAGCGGACGAAGGATGGGGGCCGCGACCCCTTCCACCGATTCCCGGAGCCCCGGAGCTCTCGGCGCACATCGCCGAGTCCCTTGTCGCCGACGAGTTCGACATCACGATGTGTTATGACATGCCGGTCGATCACGGCCTGCTCACTCCGCTTCCGCTGTTGTGGTCCCATGTTCCGGACTGGAATATCAAGGTCATCCCGCTTGCGGTCAATGTTCTGCTTCATCCTCTCCCCACCGGCCTGCGCTGTTTCAAGTTGGGACAGGCGATCCGCCGTGCCGTCGAGAGCTATCCGGAGGACACACGCGTCGTTGTGGTGGGAACTGGGGGTCTCTCTCATCAGCTCAACGGCGAGCGTTTTGGATTCCTATCACCAGAATTTGACAAGGAATGGCTTGACCGGATCGTCAGTGACCCTGAAGGTCTCACCAAGCTCTCCCATGATGAACTGATGTTGAGAGCGGGCGCCGAGGCGGTCGAGGTGATCATGTGGCTGATCATGCGCGGAGCGATGGCTCCTGAGGTGGTGGAGCTGCATCGCAACTACTACGCGCCACTCGTCACCGGCATGGGGCTGCTGAGTCTGATCGACGCCTGAGCTGCCCGATCGGTGATATGGCGGCCACGGAATCGGTCTTTTTGCCCCTCTCGTTGCGCCATTTTTGTCACTGTTGCGCCTCGATGATGACGCGGTGCAAATATCCCGCTAGAGTGATGAGGTAAGGGCCTTTCCACGCGAGCCCGTATTGCGCAGGTTTCCACTCTGGTCTCCCGCTTTGAATGAGTGTGGAGCATAAGGAGTACCAGTAATGTCAGTTGGAACCGTGAAATGGTTTAACGCAGAAAAGGGTTTTGGGTTCATCACCCCGGACGGCGGTAGCGAGGATGTCTTTGTACATCACTCCGAGATCCAGATGGATGGATATCGTGACCTTCCCGAGGGCCAGCGTGTCGAGTTTGAGATCACGCAGGGTCAAAAGGGCAAGCAAGCGAGTCAGGTTCGTCCTATCTAGCTTGAGATCTTCATCCCCGCCACCAAGTAGCTCATGTTGCTTGGTGGCGGGGATTTTTTTCATCTATCCAAAAGGAGCGGATTATGGCAGATAAGTCGCCAAAGAAGGACTCAGCAAAGAAGCCAGGGAAATCCCTCAAGGAAAAGCGCGCCGAGAAACGACAGAAGGGCTCGGGTTCGACAATCTCGTCGTCGAAGTAGCCTCTTGCGGTAATTCGAAGCACTCGCGTGGCGCGATTCAGCGTTGCTCCGTTGCGGGATCGCGTGACACTTTCGCTGGACGCGCGAGCGTGGAGAGGCGCTGATTGATTCTTGCGTTTGAAGCGCTTTTTCGCGAGCGGTTAGATTTGTGGGAGAAGTCCGAGCAGCCTGATGGTCAACCCGGTAGGTGATCGCCTTCGACCGCTTTGCAGCGAGGGGGACGTTGAAGCCATGAGGATTCGCCGTCGATGGTTCAACATTGCGCTCACAGTCGCCTCGCCTGGTCTCGTCTGCGCGTTCCTGTTCGCAGGTGGAGCGCTTGGGGCGTCGAACCACTCGCGCCCGCCGATGTTCCACGCTCATTTTCCAGGCCACAAGATCCTCTTTCCGACGCGTGTTGCGTGGGGCCAAGGGATTCGCAATCAGGGTTACGTCGGCCCCGCTTCGATGGGATCGCCACTCGTCTATCAAGGCGGTGCCGCCGATGGAATCGGCGTCACTACGGGAACACCGGCGGTGTATGTCGTGTTCTGGGGGAGTCAGTGGGGAAATCCGGTTGACACGGGAGGATTCACGGTCGGAACCCTTGATCCATCGGGCCTTGGTCTTCGTCTTGAGCAGATGTATGCGGGTCTCGGATCCGACGGTGAGCAGTGGTCCGGTGTCATGTCCGAATACTGTCAGGGCATTCCCGCGGGATCGACGGTCTGCCCTTCGGGGGCGCCTCACGTGGGCCTCCCTGGTTCCTCGGGCGTTCTTGCGGGTGTCTGGGTCGACAACGCGGCGCCCGCTCCCGCGACGGCGACGGACAGCCAGATCGCCGCGGCGGCGGTCGCCGCGGCGGGCCATTTTCAGAATGTCACGGGTGCGCTGAATCGAAATGCCCAGTACATCGTGGTCAGCCCAACGGGCACCCATCCCGGAGGATTCGATGCGGGCGCAAACTTCTGTGCATGGCACGATTGGAACGGGGATACCTCGCTCAACGGCGGTCCTGCACCTTCGCCGTATGGTGACATTGCCTTCACCAACATGCCCTATGTCGTCGATGCCGGCGTGAATTGCGGGGCAAACTACGTCAATCCTGGAAGTGCCGGCGTCCTCGATGGTGTGACCCTCGTTGCAGGTCACGAGTACGCGGAGACGCTCACCGACCAGATCCCAGTCGGAGGCTGGGTTGACGCGAACGGGAATGAGACAGGGGACAAGTGCGCCTGGGTTGGGGTCGGCGGAACCTCGGGAGCCCAAGATGTGACATTTGCCACAGGGACATTTCCTATGCAGGCCACCTGGTCCAACCTCGCCGGCGGCTGCGAAATTATCGAGAACGTCCTACCGACGACGACCGCGGCCGCTCCTGCAAGCACTACGACGACGAGCATCACAACGACGAGCATCACAACGAAGAGCACCACGACGACGAGCACCACGACGACGAGCACGGTCCCAATCCCGTCCTCCACTACCACGACGTCGCAACCCGCAGGCTCGATCGTGATCGTCAACCCCGGTGCGCAACAGCTGTCGGTGCGGATCCCTTTCCGACTCACGCTTGTGGTCTCCGACACGGCTCCAGCCCGGGTGCTGGTCCGGGTCCTCGGTCTGCCCCGCGGGCTCTACGAATGGGGTAATTCGGGGAGGGTCTTCGGCGCGCCGCATGTGCCGGGAACTTACGAAGTCACAGTCTTCGCGTTTGACACCCGTCACAATTCAGCGCGGACGTTATTCCCGATGATCGTCAGTTCGCATTCCAGCTTTCGTCGAAGCCACACTGTTATCAAACACACGCGCAGCGCGAAGGCGTCGAAATATGAGGTCTTGTCGCATGTGGTTGCGGTGACTCTGCCGGTCGCCCGCCGGTGAGAGGGTCAAAACCAATGTCGAGCCTCGGGCGATCGGTCTTCGTGCTTGACGCGACCAGGACTCCGGTCGGGCGGTACCGGGGCGCGCTCGCGCACGTGCGTCCGGACGATCTCGCGGCCAACGTGATCGGAAAACTCATTGATCGAAATCCCGAAATCGTCGAGATCGGCGTTGATGATGTCGTGTTCGGAGCTGCGAATCAGTCCGGAGAAGACAATCGCAATGTCGCTCGGATGGCGTTGCTGCTTGCCGGACTTGGTGTGCAGACTCCAGGGGTGACGGTGAACCGCTTGTGTGGTTCGAGTCTTGAATCGCTACTCTCGGGATTTCGCCAGATTGCACTTGGAGAGGCCGAATGCGTCATTGTCGGCGGTGTGGAGTCGATGAGCCGCGCGCCATTCGTCATAGCTAGGTCACACGCGTCGCCACCGAGTTCAATCGACCTTGTAGACACCACCCTCGGTTGGCGCATGGTGAACGAAAAGATGCCGAAAGAATGGACGATCTCGCTTGGAGCGACTGCGGAGAACGTCGCCGAGGCGCTCGCGATCTCGCGTGATGCGCAGGACAGGTACGCGCTCGAGAGTCACCGTCGGGCGATTCGGTCGCTCGACGACGGCGCCATAACCCAGGAGATCTCCCCCGTGCGGGCGCTTTCTGCGGGTGAGGTCGCGATCGACGAAGGGCCCCGTCGGGAGACATCTCTTGAGGCGCTGGGCGCTTTGACACCAGTGTTTCGCCAAGGGGGCAGCGTGACGGCCGGAAATTCGAGTCCGCTCAATGACGGGGCTGCGGCGTTGGTATTGGCCAGCGAACCCGCCGCACGCCGGTTCGGGAGGGCACCACTTGCACGCGTGCTCGGCGGAGCGGTCGCTGGCATATCGCCCGACCTGATGGGACTTGGACCGGTGCCCTCGACGAAGCGGCTGCTTGGTCGGCTCTCGGTTCATCTCGATGATTTCGGTGCTATTGAGATCAACGAGGCATTTGCGGCGCAGGTGATCGGCGTCTGCCGGGAACTCGCCCTAGATACCGACGATCCACGCATCAACAGGCTCGGCGGAGCGCTTGCCATTGGACACCCTCTCGGTGCCTCCGGAGCAAGGATCGCGACCACGCTGTTGTATCGGATGCGGCGAGAGGAGGTCGCACTCGGGCTCGCGACGATGTGCATTGGTGTTGGACAGGGGATTTCCGTGGCCTTCGAGCGAGGCGACATCTGGTAGCAATTCGTTCGTTTCAAGGAGAAGGTGCAGGTATCGTCTTTGCATGGAGATCAATCGAGTAGATACGCCGGTCGTGGGAACGAACGAGGAGATGTTGCTCGCGTTCATCGAGTTTCACCGAGCGACACTGGTACGGAAATGCGCGGGATTGACGACAGAGCAGGCGACGCAGCGCTCGGTTCCGCCCTCGTCGATGTCGCTGCTGGGTCTCGTGCGTCATATGACCGATGTTGAGAAGATGTGGTTCGTCGCGCGTTTTCAAGGTGGCGAGCCGACTGGACTCTTTCGTACCCCTGAAGACCCCGACGCGGCGTTCAACGACCTCAGTGGTCCGGACCTCGAGGAGAGTCTTGGGCTGTTCCTTGGCGCCTGTGCGCAGTCGCGGGAGATTGTCGCGGCAACTCCCTCACTCGATCAGCTCGCCGTCGCACCACGAAGAGGTGACCAGTACGTGTCGATGCGGTGGATCCTCTTTCATCTGATCGAGGAGTACGCGCGCCACAATGGCCACGCCGACCTGCTGCGCGAGGCCATCGACGGCGCGACCGGGATCTGATCGCTGACCCGGCCATCGGACACCCTCTGGGGAGAGTCCGCCCGGTCGATTCGGATCCCGAGCCAGTCGTTTCGGCGGTGTATCGTGCTATTCCCAATGGCATTGCGACAATTTCGGTCGAATTTCTGTGAACTGCCGCATCAGACAACCCCACGACGATGGGGGCAGTTGGGTCGTCCGGATTAGGGGTGGCTGCCCGGTGCGAACGACCACGGGAGACGGGGACGTCCCGACGCGTCGCCTCCAACCTCGTCGATACTGGCGCGCAGACCAAATGGAGCGTCGGCGACCCGGTCGCGACGATGGGGAATGCCACGGGTCTTCCGTGACCGACGCCGGGGGACTGGTCTCCGGATCAGTAGCAGCCTCCGATATCTAGGGAGACTCCACGCACCGTGTTGACGCAGGGAGTCTCGATATGTGGCATTTAGCTCGAGTGGAGCTTGGAGATCGCAATCGTGTTCGTCGGTGCCACCACGACGATCTTCTCGTTCCATTGGCTGAGAACCGATTGCTCGGTCGTCGTTCCCGACACCGCCGTCTCCGCGAGCGGGAGCTCCTTGCCGGATTGCGGAAGGAATAGCTC